>DATIPJ010000432.1:0-7681 GCA_035472155.1 Kofleriaceae bacterium | reverse complement strand
GTCGAGGAAGAGCGCGACCGAGCGGCGGTCGAGGGTGGGGACGAGACGCTTGAGGGCGACCTGGCGAACGCCTTGCGGTGTGTCTTGCTCCGCGCGATGGACTGTCGCCATCCCGCCCTTCCCGAGCTGCTCGTACACGCGGTAGGAGCCATATCGCTCTGGGACCATCTCGGCCCATTGTATCCGAGCTATGGTTCGCTGCGTACCGGCGGCGGGTCCGGATGGGACACGATGGAGGCGACGCGCTATTCGAGGGCGAAATCGTCGATGCTGAGTCGGAATGGGCCCGGGGTGGCCGCCTGGCCGATGAGGATCGCGGTGATGTCCTTGCCGTCGAGGCCGCGGAACTGCGACCAGGTGAAGTGGACCGGTGCGAACTTGTTGCCCGGCTTGAACGTCTGCACGGTGGGCTGGAAGCCATTGCGGGTGGCAAACACCATGACCGTGTAGGTCTTGCCGTCGCCCTTCGCGAGGAAGGTGAAGCCTTTCTTGGCGGAGATGTCGGCCGGCTGGAACTGCGAGGCGCCTGGCGACCAGAGGGCGCCGGCCCAGCTCGCGGGGCGGCCGCCCGGGACGACATCACCCGCGATGCCGAGCGCCCCGGCGCTGCCGTGTGCGCCCGGCGCGGTGTTGATGGTGGCGCGAGAGCCGGGGTCGGCGGAGGAGATCCAGTCCTGGCCGACCTTGGCGGTGACGCCGGCGTCGAAGTCGCTGATGAGACCGAGGTCGCTGCTCGGTGCGCGGGCGATGGCAGCTTCCGTGGCCTCGGCGACGTGCTTGCGATAGGCGTCGCGATCGAAGCGGTGGCCGCCGCGCCAGACGTCGACGATGCGCCGCGTGGCGGTGATGTCGGTGGTCGGGTCGCCCTCGACGAGGAGGAGGTCGGCGCGCAGGCCGGGTGCGATGCGGCCGCGGTCGGTGAGGCCGAAGCGCGCGGCCGGGTTGGCGGTGGCGGCGGTCAGGGCGGCGGTCGGCGAGAGGCCGGCCTCGACGAGGAGCGCGAGCTCTTCGTGCATCGAGGCGCCGAAGGCGGTGCCCGGGTTGGGCGCGTCGGTGCCGCACAGGATCGTCGCTCCCGCGTCGCGCAGCTGCTGGATCGCCGTGGGGATGACGCCCGGCTCGCCGACGGCGGTGAAGCGGAAGCGCGCGTCGAGGTTGGCGAGTGCGCGCGGGGGAAGCATGCCGGCGACGAACGGCGCCTTGGCGAGGGTGGTCTTGACGCCGTAGAGGCCCTGGGTGACGACGATGGTCGGCGTGACGAACGCGCGGTGCTTCGCCACGAAGGCGCCGAAGTCAGGCTCGGGGAGCCGATCGCGAAACAGGTGGACGAGACCGTCGGCGCCGTTATCGATCGCGAGGCGCGCGTGGTCGTAGTCGCCGATATGAACGACGGCGAGCTTGCCGTCCTTGTGGGCCGCGGCAACGACGGCGGCGAAGGTCGGCGTGTCGAGCGTGGGGATCGGGTGCTTGTAGGCGCGGCCATCGTCGAAGACGATCTTGATGTAGTCCGAGCCCTCGGCGACGCGCGCGTCGACCCACGCCTGCGCCTCGTCGGGGCGGCTCAGCGTGGGGATCGCGAAGCCGTACTCGGTGCCGTGGCCGCCCGGTACGGTGGCGAGGATGCCCGCCGAGCGCAGGTCGGCGTGCGCGGGGGACGGGTCGGCACGCAGCAGCTTGGTCGACTCGGGCGACATGAACATGTCGAGCGCGGTGGTGACGCCAAATGCGAGCGCTTGCTCGAGGACGCCCTTCTCGTACGCATGCACGTGGGCGTCGATCAGGCCGGGCAACAGCGTCTTGCCGTTGCCATCGACGGCCGTCGCTTCTGCGGGTGCGGCGAGGCCGGCGCCGACCGCGACGATGCGCTCGCCATCGACGAGCACGGTGGCGTCGGGCAGGACGCGCTCGCCGTCGAACACGCGAACGTGGGTGATGGCCAGCGTCGCATGCGGCGGCGGGGCGGCGGGTGGCTTCGCTGCTGCGGAGGATGGCGCCGGGGTTGCCGGCGCGGCGGATCCACCGCACGAGGTGGCGAGAGCGATCACCGCCAGCCACGGCGGCGTCGACCAGGCCCACCGAGATGGAAGCGATGGCATCGCGGGCGCGGCGCGGTCTGCGAGCGATGGCGTTGCGGGCGCGGCGACCGCGGCGCGGATGCGCGATGGCCGCGATGGATCGTGGGCGAACCGCGCGGAGCTGGCGCGCGGTGGGTGAGCACGGGGGAACATGCGGCGAGCATCGCAGCATCTGGCGCCGTGCGATCGAGAACGTGACAAACGGCCGAGCGGCGTGGGTGGACGGTAGGCGGCGCGGCCCGATCGGATCAGAAGCGGCGGGTGGCGAGGAACACGCGCGCCTGCCGCCGCGACATCTCGACCTCGACGCCGCCGGTGAGCTTGACCAGGTAGCCGTCGTTGGGCCACGGGACGAGGGACTCGATCGCCTCGGTATTGATGATCTGGCGGCGGTTGGCGCGGAAGAACAGGGCGGGATCGAGCCGCTCCTCGATCGAGTTGAGCGAGCGCGGTATCAGCGGGCGGTGGTCGTCGAACCAGAGGCGCGCGTGGTTGCCCTCGGACTCGATGAGCAGGATCTGCTCGACGCGCACGAACCAGCAGCGATCGCCGTCGCGCACGAAGATGCGCTGGCCGCGCGCGAGCGCGTGCTCGGGGTCGGCGGGGTCGGGAGCGGGGCTGGGCTGCGCGCGCTGCCAGGCGGCGGCCTTGGCGAGCGCGGCGGCGAGGCGCTCGGGGACGACCGGTTTGACCAGGTAATCGAGCGCGCTGACCTCGAATGCGCGCAGCGCGTGCTGGTCGAACGCGGTCGTGAAGATGACGAAGGGGGCGGTGTCGAGGCGCTCGAGCAGCTCGAAGCCGTCGGCGTCGGGCATCTGGATGTCGAGGAACACCAGCTCGGGGCGCAGGCGGTCGATCAGCTCGACGGCCTCGGCGGCGTTCTTGGCCTCGCCGACCAGCTCGACCGCGCCGGCGGCCTCGATCATGCGGCGCAGCTCGTTGCGCGCGAGGCGCTCGTCGTCGACGATGACGGCCCTCATGCGCTCGCTCCGCGGACGGGCACCGAGAGGTCCGCGACGACGGAGGCGCCGTCCTCGCGCATCGCCACGCTCGCGCGCTCGCCGTAGAGCAGGCGGAGTCGCTCGCGCGCGTTGCGCAGGCCGACGCGCGTCGAGCCCGGGCGCTCGACGATGCGGCCGCTGTTACGCACGCGGACGCAGAGCGCATCGCCGTCGAGCCACGACGCGACCTCGATCGTGCCGCCTTCGGGCAGGCGCTCGATGCCATGCTTGACGCCGTTCTCGACGAGCGACTGGACGAGCATCGGCGGCACGGGCACCGCGCGCGTGTCGGCCGCCATGTCGATCTCGCAGCGCAGCCGCTCCTCGAACCGGATGCCCTCGAGGACGAGGTAGGTCTTGACCATGTCGATCTCGGCGGAGAGCGGCACGGTGGCGACGTGCGTGGCCTGCAGCGAGTAGCGGATGAGGTTCGACAGCGCAGTCACGGCGGTGTGGGCGCGCGCCGGATCCTCGACGATCAGCGCGCGCACGCTGTTGAGGCAGTTGAACAGGAAATGCGGATTGAGCTGCGACATCAGCGAATGCAGCTTGGCCTCGGCGGCGGCGACCGCGAGCTCGGCCTTGTCGCGCTCGGCGCGCCGCCAGCGGTCGAAGTAGTGCACGCCGAAATAGATGCCGCTCCACAACGACACGCTGAATGCCAGTGCCGGGATCGCAAAGGGCAGCCACACGCGCAGGGGCCTGCCGGCGGGGCCATAAAGGTACCCCAGGGGAATGCAGGACACGCTCATGGCGACCCCGACGACGACGCACGCCGCGACCACGCGCGGCAGCAGCTTGCCGGGCCCGAGTGCCACCCAGCCCCGCTTGCGGATCACGTGGCGGTAGAGATGCGTCCACGCGATCGCGATCACCGACTGGATCACGCAGCCGAGCAGAACGCGTCCGACGGGAACGATGGTCTCGCCGGTGGAGAACCCCGGCAGCAGCCACAGAGCGTCGTAGATGAACCAGCCTGCCAGCTGGCACGTCCAGTAACGCCGTGCGTGCCGATCGTCCACGATGAGCTCGCCCCACGGTAACACGCGTCTCCGCCGCGCCGCCCCGAACGTGATGAACGGCACCACGCCCCGACGATCGGCCGTGCGCAGTGACGAGCGGCGGCCGGGCCGCCAACACAAATGAAGCCACCGCTCGCGATGACCCGAGCTCGGCGCGTGCGCCCGAGCGAGCCGTCGCTGCAACGGCGGCTCGTGGATCGCACTTCTCGGCCAAGGTGGGCGATGCTCGGGCTCGTATGAGAATCCGTTTCGCGTGGGTAGGCGTCGCGCTGCTGCTGGTGCTCGTCGTCGGCGCCGCGGCGGCGCCCGGCAAGCCCGTGCTCATGGTGGTCTACTTCGACAACCTCACTGGCAAGCCCGAGCAAGACGTCATGCGCAAGGGGCTCGCCGACATGATCATCACCGACCTCGTCGCGTATGACGGGGTGACCGTGGTCGAGCGTGACAAGCTCGAGGCGGTGCTCGGCGAGCTTCGCCTGCAGGGGACGCGCGCCTTCGATCCTGCGACGCGCGCGAAGATGGGCGAGCTGGTGGGTGCGCGCTACCTCATCTCGGGGTCGATGCTCAGCGTGGCGCCAGAGCTCCGCATCGATGCCCGCCTGACCGACGTCACGACCGGCGTCGATGTGACCGCGGCGTCGGTGCGCGGCGCGCCGGAGCGGCTGTTCGATCTGGAGCAGGAGCTGGTGGGCAAGCTGACGTCGTCGATCGACGCCAAGCTGGCCGACGCCGGGGCGGCGCGCAAGATGAAGGGCGTCGACCTCGAGACCGTGCTCGCGTACTCCAAGGGCCTCGACCTCGAGGATGCCGGCAAGCTCGAGGAGGCGCGCAAGCAGTACAGCGAGGTGCTCAAGCGCAAGCCGACGTTCACCTTCAGGAGCACCTGGTCCCGAAGTCATTTCCGAGCGTGGTCGTGAAGGGCCACGAGGCGGCGGCGCTGAAGCTCCTGCGCGAGATCCACGCCAACTACGAGCGGCTGCGCGACGAGCTCGCACGCTATCGGCGGCAGCACACCTCCCGCTCGCCGTCCTTGCGGCTGTCCGGCGACCTCGAGCGGATCGCCCGCGAGGCGCACCTGATCGCCAGCTCCGATTCGCTCGATGACAGCGGCCTGTTGCAGCAGTGGGCGGCATTCGTGTTGCTCGGCAGGGTCGACGCCGGCGAGCAGGATTTCACGATCGGGCCTGCGCTCGGTGATCTCGAGCCCAGGACCGGCGGCGCGATGCTCGCCGCGCTCGATCGCGAGGTCGCATCGCTCGCGGGGGCGAGCAAGGCCGGCGCCGAGCACCAGGTGCGGTCGCTCCTCGAGCTCGAGGCCGATGCGCTGTTCCGGATCGGCAAGACCGAGGACGGCGTCGCCAGGCTGCAGCGCTTCCTCGACGAGTATCCGACGAGCACACAGTTCTCGAACGTCACCCGCAAGATCAATGTCGAGCTCGGCGTCGAGCGCACGAGCCAGCAGGACGACCTGCTCAACTATCCCGAGAAGGGCCTCAAGCAGTGCGATTACTTCGCGCTCTACCGCGGCTGGGGTTCGATCATCCACAAGCGCGTCGCGGTCAAGGGCGCCGCGGCGCTGCGCGAGACCGTCACCGAGATCGAGCGCGCCTGCGCCGCGAACAAGAAGATCTTCTGGAACAACCTCTATTCGCTGTTCGCGCTGGGGGCTGCGAGCTACGGCGATTGCGATCTATCGCGCGAGCTGTGGCAGAAGTACCTCGATCACAATGGATCTCGGTCTGACCTGAGCGGTTACCAGAAATGGCATCCCGAGTGCGTGTTCACTCCGTAGTGGCTCTCGCGAAAATCTCATCGCGAGTGACGCACGTAGCAGCTGTCAGCTCCTGATGGTAACGGCATCTGGGTCGCCGTCAGTCGCTCCGTATACTGCGGCGCCGGTGAGGCATGGCGCCCACCGAAACCGAGGAAGCCCCATGCGTTCATGCAATACCGTCGTCGCCACCTGCGCGCTGTTCGTCGCCGGGTGCGCTGTCGCCGACGGTGATCCGCCCACCGCGCCCGATCCCCAGGATTGCTCCGATCCAGAGGGCGCGTGCGTGCGGAGCGGCGCGATCACCCCCGACGTCGACGGGAAGATCCAGGCCGCTGTGGTCGCCACGACCGACAGCCTGCCCACGCACTATCCGTTCTGGGTCCTGCAGCTCAATCTCTGCAACAGCGGCATCGCCAGCTGCTACGACGGCGGCCGCTCGGTGCCCGAGGCTGCGACGGTCATCCAGAACAGCGCGCCCGATGTCGTCACACTCAACGAGGTCTGCAGCAACGACGTGCCGCAGCTCGCGGCGACGCTCGCCAGTGTCTACAGCGGCAGCACCGTGGTGTGGGCGTTCAAGGCTGCCACCGATCGCCGCACCAACGCGCCCTACAAGTGCAAGAACGGGCAGGACTACGGCATCGGCCTGGTCGCGCACATCCCCGGCACTTACAGCGGCCATCAGACGTTCAGCGGGATCTACGCCAGTCAGGACACCGGCTCGGCCGAGGAGCGCGCGTGGCTCTGCTTGCACGCGACCGGCAGCTACTACGCCTGCACCACGCACCTCGCGAGCACGAGCGGCACGGTCGCGCTCAACCAGTGCAAGGATCTGACGAACAACATCATCCCGAGCGTCCGCAACTCGGACGGTGGCTATGCGCCCACCGTGCTCGGCGGCGACCTCAACATGAAGTTTCGCGGCTCGCCCAACGCGCAGGATTGCGTGCCGCCGGGCTACTTCCGCAAGGGCGACAGCGACGTGCAGCACATCATGGCCACCTCCGACTTCGTCTTCAGCTCGAGCCGCCGCATCGGCATGAGCCACACCGACCACGACGGCTGGTTCGTCGCGCTGACCGCGCCGTAGCTCTGGTCACAGCATCTTGGCGAGATAGAGCGCGGACTCGCCGGGCATGTACGCGCCGTAGTACAGGCGATCGGCGCCGCACAGCGCGTAGCCGAGCCGCTCATAGGCGGCGACGCCGGGCACGTTGACGTTGCTGGTCTCGAGCCAGACGTGCGTCGCGCCGGCCTGGCGACCGTAGGCCTCGACGCGCTCGAGCAGCGCGCGCCCGACGCCGCGGCGGCGATACGCGGGCGCGATGTAGAGAAACCACAGCACGAGCCGCGCGTGCCAGGGCTCGTACTCCACCGTTGCGAAGCCGCGGATCTGGCCGTCGTCGGCGACCCAGCCCGCTTCCCAGCGCGCCCAGCGCGCGAACACCTCGTCGATCGAGTACCGCTTGAGCAGCGGCGTGGCCAGCGGGCGCTCGACCAGCTCGATCGTGCGCGCCGTGGTCACCAGCTCGAACACCGACGACGTCTCGAAGGCGGTATCGACCGCCTCGACCCCGCGGCGGTCGGCGGCGCGGTTCAGCTCGCGAATCTTCACGTGTCAAGGCTACCAGCTCCGCGGCCGGGACAATTTTGAGCGGCTCGCGCGTTGAGCTCCGATCGTCCCGCGACGCCGCTCGGCCCGGAATGCCTGGGTTGCCACGTCGTGCCGGTACGGCGGGGCTGTTGCGGCCTCGCAACAGGTGTTCCGCATCAACACACGTCGAAGGCGAGAGCGGCCGCGTAACCCAG
>DATIPJ010000431.1:0-3566 GCA_035472155.1 Kofleriaceae bacterium | reverse complement strand
ACGGCAGGTTGTCGCGCGCGGGCTCCCAGTCGGCGACCGAGAGCGACAGCCCGACCTCGGCCGCGATGCCGTCGCCATCGGCGTCGACCGTGTCGCTGGCCTTGATCGCCCGGTACATCGCGACGTGCGCGGCGATGTAGTCGCGCACGACCGGGACGAACAGCGTGGTCGGCGAGAGGATCGTGAACCGCCCGGGCGGATAGCTGCCGACGCCGTATGCGGCGAGCAGGTAGTTGACCGGCTCGTTCAAGGTGCCCCAGTCGTCGACGAGGTCGCCGAACCGCTGCGCCATCAGCGCCGCGTGCTCGGCCATCTCGGCGATGACCATCGGCCCGCCGGGCGAGCCGAGGCCGCACAGGTTGGTGTCGCTCGGGCCGCTCGCGCACGCGGCGTCGCGCGGGTCGGCGACCCACACCGGGTTCGAGAAGTGGTGCAGCGTGACCACCGGGTGAATGCCCGCGGCGCGCAGCGCCATCAGCTCCGCCCGGTAGTGCGCGATCGCATCCTCGTCGATCTGGTTTCGCTTCGGCTCGATCCGCGCCCACTCGATCGAGAACCGGTAACTGTCGACGCCCATCTGCTGGATCAGCGCGACGTCGTCCATCATCTTCGAGTAGCCGCGCGTCGCGTCGCCGACGAACCGGCTCTTGCCCAGGCCATCGGGCTTCGGCCGCGTCCACAGATACCAGTCGACGCTGGTGTTCATGTCCTCGATCTGGGTCGCCGCGGTCGCGACGCCGAACCGGAAGCTGCCGCGCCCGGCGTCGCCCGACAGCGGCCCATACGTTCCAAACGCGATCGCGGGGGCGTCGTCGCCGCTGCAGGCGACGAGGGCGAGCGCGAGGGCGAGCGCTGCGATGGCCGTCTTCACGCGCGCATCCTGCCGGAAATCGAGTAGCTTGACACTCGAGATCGCGTTCCTATACTGCGCAGCTTCGCAATGGCCAAAGTGACGCCATACCAGGTGCTCGTCCGGGACCTCCCGACGCACCGGCGATTCGAAGTGTCGCCGGTGCAGGTCGCCGAGTGGCTCAAGGGGTTGCCGATGCGCGATGCCCTCGGCGCTCCCGATGACGACCCCGAAGCCGGGCACGGCGTGGCCGAGCTCGACCTGTACGCCGATGGCGCGCATGCGTTCGCAGCGGGCACGTTCCGCGGTGAGCTGACCGTGGCGTGCAGCCGGTGCGTCGATCCGGTCAAGCTCGTGATCGACGAGAAGCTGCGCGGGACGTTCATGCCGCGACACGAGATCCCCGAGGACGAGGACGAGGACAACGCGCCCGCCGGCGATGCAGACGGCGACGAGGGCGCCGAGGTCGCCGAGGAAGACCTCGACGTGTTCCCGTTCGATGGCGAGCGGGTCGACCTCGAGCCGCTGCTCCGGGAGCAGTTCGTGCTCGCGGTGCCGTACGCCCCGCTGTGCGCCGAGACCTGCAAGGGGCTGTGCCCACAGTGCGGGATCGACCGAAATACAGCCAGTTGCAGCTGTACGCCGCCCATCGACCCGCGACTCGCAGCACTCAAGGGCTTGAAAATCCCTTCCTGAACTGGCACATAAGCCGCCCGGGAGCACTTCATGGCACTGCAAAAACGACGTCGCGGCCCAGCCCGCACCGCTCAGCAACGCTCGGCGTGGAGCAAGAAATCAGGCGCGAATCACATGATGGTGCAGCCGTGCCCCAACTGCGGAGCGCCGCGCATCCCGCACCGCGTGTGCATGAGCTGCGGGCAGTATCGCGGCCAGACGGTCATCGCGAAGAAGGCTGCGGAGGAGTAGGTAGGCAGCGGCGGCCGTGCGGGTCGTCGTCGATGCATTCGGCAGCGACCGCGCCCCCGAGCCCGAGGTGGCGGGTGCGCTGCGCGCCGTGCGTGCGCGTGCAAGCGGCGGCGCTGCGTTCGAGCGGCGAAGCCGCGAGGTCCAGGATGATGTGCGAGAGCGCGAAGCGCTCGAGGTGATCCTCGTCGGAGACGCCGCGCGGCTCGAGGCAGTGCTTCGCGAGCAGGGCCGCACGCCGAGCGACGCGGTCACCGTGGTTCACGCCAGCGAGGTGGTCACGATGGACGACCACCCGGCGCAGGCGTTTCGCAAGAGGCCCGATTCGTCGATGCGGGTCGCCGTGGCGCGGGTCGCGCGCGGCGAGGGGGACGCGGTCGTCTCGGCGGGCAACAGCGGCGCGATGCTCGCGTGCGCGCTGTTCGGCATGGGCCGGCTGCCGGGCGTCGAGCGGCCCGCGATCGTCACCGTGCTGCCCACGCCGACCGGGCCGCTCGTGCTGTGCGATGCGGGCGGAAACGTCGAGCCCAAGGCTTCGCAGGTGGCGCAGTTCGGCGTGCTCGCCGCCGCCTACGACCGCGTCGTTCACGGGCGCGAACGGCCGCGCCTGGGGCTCTTGTCCAACGGCGGCGAGCCCGGCAAGGGCACCCAGCTCACGCGCGATGCGCACGCGCTGCTCGCGGCCGCGCAGGGCGGCTTTCACTACGTGGGCTACGTCGAGGGCAGCGACCTGTTCCGCGGCGTGATCGACTGCATTGCCACTGACGGCTTCACCGGCAACGTCGTGCTCAAGACGTGCGAGGGCATCGCCGAGGGCATGTTCGGCCTGGTCCGCCAGGAGCTCGAGAAGACACCGCTCGCCCGGCTCGGCTCGGCCCTCGTCGCGCCCGCGCTGCGCGGCGTGGCCAAGCGCATCGACTACACCGAGATCGGCGGCGCGCTGCTCGCCGGCGTCGCGCGGCCCACCGTGATCGCGCACGGCCGCAGCGACGCCAATGCGATCGCCAGTGCGATCCGCGCGGCCGCGCAGTTCGCCGAGCGTGCGCTCCCCGAGCAGCTCGGCGCTGCGCTGCAAGCGCTGGCCTGAGAGCTTGAGAGGATGAGCAGCTCGGCGCCGCGTCTCCGGCGGTGGCCCCAGCGTGTACGGGCCTGACCGGCGGCGGCCTGATGGGCTGATGGCCTGACCACCTGACGACGGGTGCCTCAAATCGAGTCGTTTTGCCTCAGAGCAGCTCTGAGCCAAGTCAATAGCTGAGGGCTCATGAAACGGTGATTCCCATCTAATCCTGGACAGTCGAGGCTGAGTAGCCGTTAAAATCGTAAGATGGCAACCGGTTCTGACCTGCGTCGATACGACGTGTGTCCGCAGGGCCCGGTTTCCGAGGCGTCCGCCAGGTGCGATGCCTCCGACTCCGACGAGCTCGACGCGATGGCGCGCATCGACGCCCTCGGCTCTGCGCCGGTCGTGCGCGTGCAGTGGCCCGAGATCGTCGATCTGCCTCGACGGCGCACCCTGTGGCCGGCGATCGCGCTGCTCGGCAGCGCAGCGGCGGTTCTCGCAGCCGCGCTTGTCGTCGTCGCCAACCGGCCGCCGCACCGGACCAACGCGGTCGAGCTCCCGGTTGCCGCCGCGGCAGCGCGAGAGACGCGGCCGGTGCGGCCGAGCGAATCGTATCGCGCGGCGATCCGCAGCCACGAGCGCGAGCTGCATCGCTGCGTGCAGTTTCACGGTGAGATGTTCCCGGTCGATGCCGAGGCCGTCATCATGGTCGGCGTCGATGGCCGCACCGAG
>DATIPJ010000430.1:0-10537 GCA_035472155.1 Kofleriaceae bacterium | reverse complement strand
GCTTTCATCTGTTCCGGCGACATGTACGCGGGCGTTCCCATGACGAGATCGCTGCGCGTACCCTCGAACCCATGCGAATAGATCGGCGCCTTGGAGATTCCGAAATCGAGAATCTTCACCAGCGAGCTACCGTCCGGCTTGACGGTGAGAAACAGGTTGGATGGTTTGATGTCGCGATGAACAATCTGGTTGGCATGAGCTTCCGCTAACCCGACGCACGCCTGCAAGATCAAGTCGACCACCTCGCTGGGTCGTAGCAATCGGCGCCGGAGGTACTCCGCGAGATCGACGCCGTGGAGGTATTCCATTGCCATGTACGGCGAGCCGTCCGGCAGCGTCCCCGAATCCGTGACCCTTGCGACGTGCTCACCTCGCAAACGGCTTGCCGCCTGTGACTCACGGAGAAACCGGGCCTTCATCTCCGGGTCGACTCCGAGCCCGGGCAACATCGTCTTGAGCGCGAGCGTCTCGCCAGTCTGCAGGTGCAGAACTCGAAAGACGGAGCCCATCCCTCCACAGCCCAGCACGCTCTCGACGCGATACTTGCCCAGCAGCACCGACCCCGCCGGAAACATCCCCTCCATCCGGGTAACAACCTAAGGCAGAGCCGCGCACCCGGCAAGCAACAATCATCGATCAACCCTCGCTCGCTTGACGTGACCAGTGATGCGCACCTGATTGTCCACTTCAAGTGTGGTCTGGCGGAGAACGCACTCTCCAATAACTCGACGTGCTGATACCGCGACGCGACTGCGGGCCGTTGTAGGTGACCGGCGCATCTCGTCAGACACCTTCGTGCGGGTGCAATGCAATGACTCTTGAACGTGGCGGCTTCTGACTGCGCGGTCATGATCGCACCAGCATCGATACCGACTCACGGTAGATCGCGCGCCGCGTGATGGACTGATCGGTACAGATGGCGCGGCTGGTCAGTGCGCTGTCTCCGCGCGCCGATTCGGCGCTCGAGGCTGGATCGCCGTCGCATCATGGCGGAGGTCCGCGGAAGTCTTGGCGCGCCATCGGAACGCGCGGTGCATCGCGGGTCTGGATGCCTCGATCTCCCATCTCTCGCACGCTGGCTGCGGCGCTGGCCGCCGTGGTCGCGACGTCTCCCGGCATGGCAGTGGCCAAGGTGCACACGGTCACCGTCGACGCGCACGGGTTCACACCGAAGTACGTCAACGTCAAACCCGGCGACACCGTCACGTGGGTCGGGCTCGACCGCACGACCAGCATCGCCGCCGTGAACAACGTCGCGACGGTCGACGCGAACGAGGTGTGCGTCGCGCCGAGCAGCGATCCGGCGCACGTCAATGCCTACAAGCGGGCGTTCGATCCGGCGCAGCCGAACGAGCTCACCGGGCCGACGCGCAATGGGGTCTCCGGGATCTGGGCACTCGGGCCGGAGGGCGATGCGGTCAGCGACATCGAGATCCCGAGCGCGGAGGCTGCGGCGCTCGGGGTCTTCGCGGCCGGCGATTGTGGCGCTCTCGACAGGTCCGTGCCCGACCCGGACGATCCGGCGAGGACGTACAAGTATCACTATGCGCCGAACGAGGACGCGGAGAACCCGGAAGCCATCTCCGAGATCCAGAGCCCCGATGGGATCGAACATTCGCTCTGCAAGGCGATCACGCAGCATTGCGATACGGCGGGTCTGCATTGCGAAGACACCGCGTTCGATCCGACGCGCACGGTGACCATTCCGCCCGGCACCTACGCCAGCGGCCTGTTGACGTCGACCTACGCGAACCCCGATCTCACCGGTGTGATCCTGCGGTTCAACTGGAAGAACCTGCAGGTCGATCGCGATGGGTCGGTCGTGATGCGCTGGGATGAGCTCGACCGCGAGCTCGAGCGCGCGATCGCGCACGGCAAGCTCGTGACGCTCGATATCCGCGCCGGCATGTTCGGCACGCCGTCGTGGATCTTCCTCGACTATCTCGACCACACGTCCACGGCTCCCGCGCCGTGGTGCACCGGGGCCGGCTGCGCATTCATCGACGCGCACCCGGCGGCGGGCACCGTCGAGGCGATCACATTCCTCGACTACTATGACGAGCCCAGCCCGACGGGCTGTGGCAGTCCGGTCCGGATCGGCGCGCCTGGCGACCCGTCGTATGTCGCGCTCTACACCGATCTGATCGCGAAGCTGGCGGCGCACGTCGCCGAGGACACGCGTCGGTTCAACGCCGTGGCGCACGTCAAGATCTCCGGCGCGAACCTGCGCACGTCCGAGGCCGAGCTGCCGCACCACTGCGATGATGCATACAGTGCGACTGCCGATCACGTGTCCGATCCCAAGGCCGAGGTGAACCCGGGCGGCGACGGCGTCCTCGACGTCTACAAGACGCTCGACCCCATCAGCGGTGTCCGCAAGACGGCGTCGTGCGTATGCAACACCCAGGTATGGTTCGAGCACGGCTATACGCCGCAGCAGCTGTACGACTACTACGCGCAGGTCGAGGGTCAGATCGCGACGAGCTTCTTCGGAAGGAAGTCACTCGGCTACCAGATCCTTCAGGACGGATTCCCGCGCACCGACGTCGGCGGGTTCCTGGGCGATCACCTGTACCAGGAGCGGCTGGTGAGCTCGACGACGCTCCGCCCGGTGGGCCGCGGCGGACCGACGTGCGGAGATGGCATCGTCGACGCCAGCGCCGGCGAGGAATGCGACGACGCGAATGCCGACGACACGGACGGGTGCTTCCGCAACTGCCGCCGCGCTGTCCTGGTCAACGCGGCGTACGAGAGCGCGACGACCTGCACGCTCCCCGATATCGGCGCGGACGGCGAGCCCGCGGTCCACGAAGATCGCGTCGCGCCCGCGGTGTCATACTGTAGCGCCGACGAGGCCACCCTTCCCGCGGGCGCGAGCCACGTCTCGCTTGCGATCGAGCCCGTGGAACCGCTGGTGACCGACTCGGTGCTCTCGCTCGCCTCCCCGCCCACGAGCTACCCGCGCGCCAGCGCGCAGAGCGAGGAGGTCCTCGACCAAGCCGGCAACGGTCGGTTCAGCTTCCCGTCGAATCCGTTCTACGTCAATCGCGCGCTCGGCAAGCTGTTCACACCGCAGCACAGCGGCCTACAGCCGATCTCGCAGGAGCGCGTTGCGCTGGGATACCCGACTTCGCCGAGCTCACCGTCGGGCAAGTGCAAGCAGGAGCAGGCGCGACTCGTCGCGCCGACCGCGGCGCAGGGCCCCTACGTCGCCGCGTTCCCGATCCTCGCTGCCGTCAACGCCTCGCACCTGAGCGACCCGGACGCCTCGGGCTGCCCCAATCACTGGATCGTCGATCAGGGCAAGGACCAGGATGTCGTCACGCTGCACATCGGACTGCCCCCGATGCCGCCTCTGACGATCGAGCTCGTCTACCCGCCGCAGCTGACTGGATTCCAGACGACGAACAAGGTGCGCGGCCCGCGCATGGTCGAGTCCGCGCTGTTCAACCTCGTCTACAACTCCAATGCGGTTTTCGTGGAGCTCTACGAGGATGCGATCTGGCGGATCGCGACGGCGAAGGGAGCTGGCTCCACGGCGACGATCGACGCGACGTGGCCAGGCGATCCGGGCGCGCCCGTGCGCACCCTCAACAACGTGTGCGACCAGCTCGGCGCGATCTCGGCCGACCACTGCTACTCCAAGTCTCTCGGCCAGTGGGCCGAGGAGCTGCATGCGCGCCGCGCGATGGCGGCCGCCCTGTGGTCGACCTACGGCGGCCTGTCGTTCCCCGCGCTCGCTGACCCGTTCCCGACCAGCTACTCGATGACGTTCACCAACTCGACGGGCGTCGAGCAGTACTACAGCTACATCGACGCGAGCCACTGCACCGCCGCAGACGTGCTCTCGGGTCCGCCGCTTCTCGGCATGAGCGCCCTGGGCGTCATCCGCGTCGCACCCTAGGACCGTCCTGCAGGGCGGCTGGAGGCATGGTGGCGAAGCGCTCTGGCGGGGATTTTTCGTAGGATAGGGGACCGCGGTGCGCCATCGAGAAAATTGCGCCGCAGCTGGTACGCCGCACGTAAACTACGCGGTCAGTCCGTCCTTTGAAATGAAGTTTCCCACGAACGAAGCCAGGAATGGAACGCCCTGCCAGTCCACGCGCCCGCAACCTCGTCGAGCTGCTGCAATTCAGTTGCAGGCGATACGCCACCCGACCGCTCCTCGGGACCCGGCGTGAAGGGCAGTGGCACTGGCTGAGCTATCGCGAGGTCGGCGCGCTGGTTGACCAGGCGCGTGCGGGGCTCGCCGGGCTGGGCGTTCGGCCGGGCGATCGAGTCGCGATCATCGGCGACAATTCGATCGAGTGGATGGTGGCCGCATACGCGGTGTACGGCCTCGGCGCGATCTTCGTGGCGATGCACCTGGCGCAGACGCCGCGCGAGTGGGAATTCATTCTCCGCGATTGTGGCGCGCGCGTGGTGATTGCGGGCAGCGAGGCGATCGGCCGCGCACTGCATGGCAAGCGCGGCGCCCTGCCGGAGCTCCAGCATATTGTCAGTCTGGGATCGAGCGAGGCGGCCGGGTCGTGGCGCGCGCTGCTGACAACGGGCGCAGCGGCGCCGGTGGCCCCGAGCTCGCCCGATCCCGATGCGATCGCGACATTCATCTACACACCCGGCACGACCGGGAATCCCAAGGGTGTGCGGCTCAGCCACCGCAATCTGATGGCGAGTCTCGACGTCGCCACCGCGGTGTTCGCGTTTGCGCCGGCCGATCGGTCGGTCGCGTTCCTGCCGTGGGCGCACATCTTCGTGCAGCTCTGTGATCTGCACCTGATCGTCGGCAACGGTGGCTCGATCGCGCTGAATGACGAACCCAGGCGGCTATTCCTCAACCTGATCGAGGTCAAGCCGACGTTCCTTGTCGCCGTGCCGGGGATCTTCAACCGCGTCTATCAAGCGATCAAGAACGAGCTCGGTGGCCGAGCCGATGTGGTCGCCGAGACCGTGCACGGCAAGGGGGCCTCCGCCGCCGACAGCACCCGGCAGATGCTGTTGCAGACGATCCGCGATCGGTTCGGCGGCCGGCTGCGCTACGCGGTGTGCGGCAGCACGTCGCTGGGCAGCGAGGTCATCGAGCTGCTCGAGGCCGCCGGGATCTCGATGGTCGAGGGCTACGGGCTGACCGAGGCCTCCGCGATCATCACGACCAGCACGATGGGGCGCCGCCAGCGCGGCAGCGTCGGACGCGTGGTGCGCGGTGTTCGCGTCGTCATCGACGACACGGTGCGGGGCGTCGAGGGTCATGGCGAGATCGTCGTGTATGGCGCCGGTGTCATGGCTGGCTACCACGATCGGCCCGACGACGAGCGGCGGGCGCTGATGCCCGACGGCGGCCTGCGCACCGGCGACCTCGGTCGGTTCGACGACGACGGCTTTCTGTACCTCGCCGGACGGCTCGAGGACCAGCAGCAGCTCGACAGCGGCACCTACCTGGCGCCGGGGCCGCTCGAGGACGCACTGAAGTGCTCGCCGTACATCGCCAACGTCATGATCTACGCCGATGGCCGGCCACACAGCGTGGCGCTGGTCATGCCGCACGCGTCGTCGATCCGCAACTGGGCCGACGATCACGGCGTCAAGCTGGGCGACGACC
This sequence comes from Kofleriaceae bacterium, assembly GCA_035472155.1. Classification (GTDB taxonomy): domain Bacteria; phylum Myxococcota_A; class Polyangia; order Haliangiales; family Haliangiaceae; genus JABFXX01. Next base: position 4,938 of record DATIPJ010000430.1, on the reverse strand, counting down.
TCGCCGCCGACGAGGCAGTCCGCCAGCTGATCGCCACCGAGGTCGAGCGGCTGAGCACCGAGCTGAGGGGCTTCGAGCGGCCGCGCGCGATCGCGGTGCTCGGTCAGGGCTTCACCGTCGACAACGGCCTGCTCACGCCAACGCTACGGATCCGTCGCCGCGAAGTGGTGTCGCGCCACCGCGCCATGCTCGAGAGCCTGTACGCCGGTCACGGTGTCAGGATCAGCACGCCGGCGTCGAGGGACACCTCGTAGTAACCGTGGCGATTCCAGACCAGCGGACCCCGCAGCTGATGGAGGGTGCCGCCGTCGACCTGAACACGCAGGAACTTGCCCCGGGGGAAGTGGTCCGGCAGCCGCCAGGTCCAGATCGTGACAGGGCCGATGGTGATCGGCGTGAGCGCCGAGAACACCTTCTGCGCCCGCCAGTAGGCGCCGACCTCGAGCATCGTGTCGACCCACACATCGCGGAGCGAGCGGGCATGCTGCATGCTCCCGGTGATCGCGCCGATGTCCACCGGACCGAACCAGTTGTTCGTCGTCGGCAGGATCGTGTGGAACAGGAAGATGAGCCAGGTGTCGGAGGTGCGCGAGGTATCGATGAGGCCCTCGAAGGTCGACTGCTGGTCGTCGATGCCACCGAATTCGGGAGCGCCCGCCATGAAGCAGGGCAGGTGGAACGGATCGGTGTTGTCGTTCGGCGCCACCAACCCCTGGAACACGTCGCGGTGCAAGAACACGCGTTGCTTGGCGATCGCGTCCCAGTTGGCATCTCCGAACGGAGACGCCATGGTCGGGACGGTGCGCTGGCGCGTGTGCTCGGTGATGTACGCCGTGTTGACGTCGATCTCCGCGAGCGGATCGGCCAGCGGTGTTCCGATCGCGCAGCCGGTGAGATCCGCCATGCAATGGTGAACCGTATGATTGCCGATCTCGTGGCCATCTCGAACGGCTCGTCGCCAGGTCGCCTCGTACAACGGAGACGTATCTGCCCAGCCACTCGACAGATAGAATGTCATCGGCACGCCGGCGGCCTGGAGCTCCGCATAGTGCTCGATCTGCGATGGCTGCGAGTCGTCGAATGTGTAAGACACGGCACCGCGGAAGCCGGCCCAGTCGAGCACGCGGAGGTTTTCGGGGCGGCCGGACGGCCTCGGAATGTGGTCGACTGGCGGCGTCGGGAGGCTGGAGTGTGTCGCGCCGAGCTCGTGGTCGGCGACCATGAGCGCCGGCTCATCGGGGATCACGGAGGGGATCACGGAGAGCGCCGATGGGTCGCTGCTCGAGGCCGTCACGGGATCGCCCGTGTCACTCCCGGGTAAGCAACCTGCACTCCCGAGCACAAAGCAGCTCACTCCGCCGAGCAATGTGCAAGTTCGAGAATATCTCATCATGTCCGCCTTTCTACATCTTCCACGAGATTTCGGGATCGGCGGGGTCGCGCCAGCGATGGCCGGCGGCGGCCCAACCGTCAATGATGGGCAATGTCGCGTTTGCTGACATAACACATCTTGTTTGGCTCGAGGCGCGCTATCTGCCTCGTGGACGGTACATGGCAGTGGAATCGCAGTGAGAAGAGACTGCTGATCGGGAGTGGTGGCGAGCTCTTCACCGCTGGCGTTCGCGCCGCGCGTAGCCGAAGGACACGGCGAGCAGCGCAATACCGGCGAGCACGAAGGTCAGGATCCGCTGCTCGGGCGTGAAGCCGCGGAGCTCGACCGCGATCAAGCGCAGCGCTGCGAGCCCGAGCACGGCGAATCCGTTCCAGCGGTACGCCGGTGCGCGCAGCGCGAACCCGGCGGCGAACAGCGCGAACGCGGCGCCGACCCACGCCAGCGTCTGATAGCCGGGAGGCGCAGCGCGCAGCGCGAGCGCCAGGAGACCGAGGGCGACGCCGCCGATCGCGAACGTGCGAAGCATCGAGGTCCGAGGCGCCGGCGCGTGGACCCGCTCGACGGCGACCATCGCGAGCACCGCTGCGAGCTGCGCCGCGCTGCTGAGGTGAGCCATCTGGACCTCGCCGTACGCCGCGAGCACGAGCGCGAGGGACAGCGCGCCGAACCAGGGCCCGCCTGCGCGCGCGACGGCCGCGGCGATCAGCGCGAGGGCGAGCCAGCCGGCGAGGAGCTCGTTGTCCGACAGCCGGAACGGTAGCGCGAGCGCGAGCGTGATCAGCGCGAAGCCGAGCTCGAGCGCCACCACATTGCGTGGCGCCCGGCGGGCGCGCGCCGCCGCCGAGATCGCGAGCTGGACGCCGGCGAAGCCGCACAGGCCGAAGAACGCCGCATCGCGCGAGATCGCCATGGCCGCGTGCGCCCCGAGCGTGAGCGCGCCGACCCAGTTGAGCAGCGCAAGCACGGTGCGTGGACGCGCGGCCACGTCGGGACGGATCAGCAGTGCCGCCGCGAACAGCGCGAAATCGATCGCGACGAACGCGATGCGCAGCGTCGGGTCGATGGCGGCATCGCCGAACGCGAGCGCCGCATGCGTCGAGTACACCGCGACCACGGCCGACAGCGGCACGATCACCCAGCGGTTGGCCGCGAGGAAGAACCCCGCGCCGGCGGCGAGCAGCGTCGCCGCGACCAGCGACAGCGCGGTGACGTCCGACAGTAGCCCCGTGTGCAGACCGAGAAACAGCGAGATGCCGGCGACGGTCTCGGATTGCATGCGGTGTGCAATCACCACGATCGCTGCGATCGCCGCCGCGACCAGCGCGATCCCGAGCGGCTCGCTGTCGACGATGCGAAGCGCGGGCACGAAGTGGAGCGCGTACGTGACGAAGTACGCGATCGCGAGGCCTCCGCTGAACACGATGCGACCGAATGTGGCGTGCGCGCGTGCCAGACGCAGGCCGAGCCACGCCACCGCGCCGGCCGTCGCGTAGCCGAGCGCGATCCGGACCACAGGTCCGAGCTGCGTGAAGTAGGTCAGGATCGCGAACGCTGCGCCGGTGATGAGTGACACGACGCCGAGCCGGCTCAGCCAGTATGTGCCGAGCTTTGCCTCGAGAGCGGCGGCGCGCTCGCCGGGTGGGCGCGGCGGCGACACCTCCGGCGCCTCGCCCAGGCGGCCCTCGAGCAGCGCGATCCGCGCCTCCAGCGCTGCGAGGCGGTTGTCGAGCAGATCTTCCATGCCGTCGATCTCTGCACGTCGTGCGCCATCACGTGATGTCGAGGCATTGGCGCGTCGTGAGGCACGCTACGGGCTGGCGTGGCGGAGCCGCAGGACCGCGCTGTTGTCGGTGACGACGATCGAGTCGCCGGCGACGGTGACGGACAGCGGGGAGGAGAACCGGGGTGCTGTGCCCGGCAGGATGCCCGCCACGCCGGGCGTTCCGGCCACCGTCGTCACCACCCCCGCCGGGGTCACCTTGCGGATCGTCGAGTTGTTCCCGTCGGCGACGAGGAGATTGCCTGCGCTGTCGACCGTCACACCGTTCGGCCGGTTGAAGCGCGCGTCCGGTCCACTGCCATCCGCGCTGCCGGAGACGAATGCCATGCCTGCGAGGGTCGTCACCACACCGGCCGGAGTCACCTTCCGGATCGAATCGCTGCCGAAGTCCGCCACGAGCACGTTCCCGTAGGCATCGACGGCAATGCCGGTCGGGACGTGGAAGCGCGCGGCGGAACCGGTGCCGTCCACGCTGCCCTGCATCCCGACGGCGCCGGCGAGCGTCGTCACGGCGCCGCCCGGCGCGATCTTGCGAATCGTGAAGTTCCCTTGATCGGTGACGTACACATTGCCACGTGCGTCGGCCGCGACGGCCGAGGGGAAGTTGAAGCGTGCGGCGGCGCCGATGCCGTCCGCGCTGCCCTGCATACCGGCGGTGCCCGCCAGCGTCGTCACCTTGCCGGCGGGCGTGACCTTGCGGATCGTCTGGTTGAACTCGTCGGCGACATACAGGTTGCCCGCGCCATCGATCGCAATGCCGTTGAGGCTGTCGAAGCCGGCCGCGCTGCCCTTGCCGTCGGCGCTGCCGACTTCTCCCGCGACGCCGGCGAGCGTCGTGACGACCCCGGCCGACGTGATCTTGCGGATGGCACCGAGGTCCGCGACGAACACGTTGCAGGCCCGGTCAGCGACCACGCCCGCCGGCGTGAAGAACCGGGCAGCCGAGCCCTTGCCGTCGGTGCCTCCCGCCTGGCTCGCAGTCCCGGCGAGCGTCGTCACGACTCCCGCGGCGGTGACCTTGCGGATGATCGCGTCGAACGCGTCGGCCACGAAGACGTTGCCCGCGGCGTCGACGGCCACGCCCTCCGGGAACGAGAACCGGGCGGCTGCGCCGGTCCCGTCGGTGCTGCCTCCTCGGTGGGCGGTGCCGGCGAGCGTCGTCACGGCGCCCGCGGCGGTGATCTTGCGGATCGTGCTGTTGAACTCGTCGCCGACGTAGAGGTTGCCGGCGCCATCCGCGGCGATGCCGGTTGGATGATTGAAGAGCGCCGCGGGGCCGGTGCCGTCTGCGCTGCCCGCGCTGCCGGGGGTGCCTACCAGCGTGGTGACCTCGGCGGCCGGCGTGATCTTGCGGATCGTGTGGTTCCCCTGGTCGGCGACGTACGCATTGCCGGCGCCGTCGACGGTGATGCCGAATGGCACGTTGAATCGCGCGGCCGATCCGACGCCGTCTGCGCTGCCCGCGAGACCGGCGGTCCCGGCGAGCGTCGAGACCGCGCCCTCGGCGGTGATCTTGCGGATGTTCGAGTTGCCCGTATCGGTGACGTAGACGTTGCCGGCGCCGTCGACGGCGATGCCGGTGGGGATGTAGAAGCTCGCCGCGGCACCGGTGCCGTCGGCGCTGCCCACGGTGCCTGGGGTACCGGCGAAGGTCGTCACGGCTCCAGCCGGCGTGATCTTGCGGATCGTCCGGTTGGACGCGTCCGCGACGTAGACATTGCCGGTGCCATCGACCGCCACGCCGTCCGGCTCGCCGAGGCGTGCG
>DATIPJ010000429.1:0-3173 GCA_035472155.1 Kofleriaceae bacterium | reverse complement strand
GCGGCGCAGCTCCCCGCGCTGATGGCCAGAGACAACCTGCGCCAGATCGTCGTGTCAGGGCGTCCGCGGCGGATCAAGCAGACGCCCACGGTGTCGTGGGTCGTCGTGCCCGAGGGCGCGTGGACCTCGCGCGAGCTGTGGCTGCCCAAGCTGCCCTCGCTGTCGGCGCGCCTGCCGTTCCCGTCGGGCTCGGCGGAGAACCGGGTCGGCCGACGCGCGCGCGAGCGGCGCCGGCTCGAGACCGCGTGGCACGACCGCACGATCTTCAGCCAGGTGATGTGCTGGTCCGACTGGACGGCGTTCTCCGGAGACTACGTGGCGCGCCCGGCCAACGGCCACGTCTCGCTGGTGGTGATCCCATGACGAGCTCGCAGCGCGATCAGCTCGCGACCCCGGTCGTGCTCGTGTACTGGCTGCTGCTCGTCGGCGGTCTGCTGGTCTTTGGCCTGACCCAGATCGACGACAACGCCACGTTTGCGTCGTTCGCGGCGCTGTGGGCCGGCGCGGTCGGCGGCACGCTGGTCGGCCAGTGCCTCGCGCTCCGCGACTTCCGGCTGTGGATCGCCGCGCTCGTGATCGCGGCCGTCGTCGCGTTCGGCGCACCGCTGGTGCCGAGCCTGCTCGCCGGCCCGATGCTCTGGCGCGCGTTCGTCCCCGCCGCGCTGTGCGGCTTCTGGAGCCTGGGCGACCGCGCGGCCCTGGTCGCGTTCTGGTTCCCGGCGGTGATCTGGATGCTCTCGATCCTCGATCGCAGCGATGCCACGCGCGCCCCCGACGGTACCGGGCTCGCGCTGCTCGGCGCGCTCACCGTGCTGTTCCTCGCGTTCCTGCGCGCGCGCGAGTCGCGCCGGGTCGGGCTATGGCGCACGATCGCGCCGCAGGCGATCGCGTCGAGCAAGCCGCCCGAGATGTTGCGCGAGCCGCCCGCGCACCAGCTCGCGCGCGCCGGATGGGGACTCGCAGTCAGCGCGATCACCATCGCGGTGACCGGCTGGATCGCCCCCACCCTGTGGCAGCGCGAGCGGCTGCCGGCGCGCCCCGCGCACAGCGCGCTCGCTGCAATGCCGTGCTGCCCCGTGTACGACGCCGAGCTCGAGCGCCTGCGCGTGAAGGAGTACCTCGATCTCGGGCGCGGCCACGACGCGCGGGTCGTCCGCACGCGCGACGGCGCATGCCGGATCTGCCCGGGCATGCCGCGCGCGAGCACACGGGCCGAGACCTGGCGCACCACCAACTTCGACGAGCCGCGCACCTGGGGCGTGCCGTCCCCCGTCGGGCCGGGCCGCATCGCCACGCCGCGCGCGCGGCTGTCAGCCCCGGCGGTCGCTCCGGGTGCACCGATCGATCGCGCGATCGAGAGCGCGCCGGCGACCGCTCAAGCCGAGGGACCCGGCGTCGTGTCGACCGACGTCGCGTCCCCGACGGGCGACGTCGCCGCGCCGGTCTCCGGCCCACCCGTCGCAGCCCCCGCGGTGCCCGCGGCGATCGCCACACCAACGCAGCCGCGGGCCGTGCACAGACCGGCGCTACCGCCACTGCCCGCGCCGCCCACGCGGCCACCGCCCGTCGCCGCACCGCGCGCGAGCCCGCCGGCCGCCGCGGTCGACGCACCCGTGGCCGACGATCCGTCGCCCGGGCACGCGTCGTCGAGCGCCGGCCCGACGCTCGTGCGCTGGCTGCTCTGGCTCGGCATCGCCGCACTGGTGTTCCAGCTCGTCAGCCTCGCCCTGCGTCCGCTGCGCCGGCTGATCATGCTGCGCCACCTCCGGTCGCCGTTCTGGGACGAGACCGTGGCCCAGCAAGTGTCGAACGCCTGGCAGCTCGCGCTGATCGGGCTGCGCGATGCCGGCTGGCGGCCCGGCGCGACCGAGGCGCCGCAGGAGCTCGCGAAGCGGGTCAGCGTGAACGGCCTCGATCGCTGCGCGACGATCCTCGAGCGCGCCCGCCACGGCATCGGCATCGACGCCGACGATCTCGGCGACATGTCGAGCTCGGCCGATACCGCGTATCGCGCCGCACGCGCGAGCCTGGGCACCGTCGCACGTGCCATCGGCTGGCTGCGCTGGCCGCTGACCTGAGCCGCGTGCGGGTTGAGACCAGCGGGAAGCTCATTCGACGGCGAAGTCGCCAGGCAGCGCGACCTGGAGCAGCTCGAGATCGGGCGACGCGTCGCTCCACACGAACGGCCGGCGCGCCGGGATGGTGAACGCATCGGTGGCTGCGAGCTGATGCTCGTCGAGCTTCAGCGACCCGCGCAGCACGAAGTGGAACAGCAGCTCCGCGCCATGGCGCAGCGAGAGCCGGTGGGGCGAGCGGGCGCGCAGCACGCGAACGCTGGCGAGCCCGCGCGTGGCGGGATGGATCCCGAGCTCGCAGGCGTCGAACCCGGCGAGCTGCGACGGCGAGAACCGCGCGCCTTCCGCGACGAACCGCACGAAGCGCTGTCCGCTGTAGTCGCGGTCGGCGACGATCGCCGGGGTCGGCAGCGCGCGCTCGTGATCGACGTGGGTGGCGTGCACGGCGGGCACGCCGATCTCGACGACCTCGAGGCCCGCCGACGACTCGAGCACGCGGTGGCGGATCAACGGCGGCTGCAGCACGCAGTCGCCGGCGTTCATCACGAACGGCTCGCCCTGGTCCTCGTAGACCACGCGGACCCAACCGCGATAGCAGTAGATGACCTGGAACTGGATCGCGTGAAAGTGGACGTAGTCGGGGACCGGGCCGCCGTCGGGCACACGGATGTGCGACGCGATGTAGCGCCCGCCCTGGCGATCCGGAATCAGATCGCGGTAGCGCATCCCGGCGCGGCCGATCTTCCAGGCGGCGTCGTCGGGGCGCGCGATCACGAACGACGGGCGCACGGGAGGCAGGTCGGCGGGACCGACCGCGCGGATCTCGGCCGGCACGGCCGGTTCGTCGACGCTGCCCGCCGCGCTGCGCACCAGCCGCACGCGGGTGCCCGAGCCGCTCAGCAGCGCGACGGTTGGATCGTCGGCGGGGAAGATCGTGTCGAGGCGCAGCCCGAGGTGCTTGAGCAGCGCGATCCCGCGATCGAGATCGGGGCAGTACAGCAGCTCGTCGGTCATGCCCGACAGTATCGCTCAGCGCAGCCGGGTGCCATGAGGCGCTCCTTCCCGGATCGCGCTGGTCGCCCACACGCCCTCGATGTC
>DATIPJ010000428.1:0-8556 GCA_035472155.1 Kofleriaceae bacterium | reverse complement strand
GTGCAGTCGTCGCGAAACACGGCGGTCCACGTGCCGTCGGGTGCGGCGGCGAGCTGGAAGCCGGCGGCCTCGACGTCGCTCGACGGGAACTGGCTACCCGCGTACTCGGTGTTGACCACGAAGTCGGTGGTCTCGAGGACGATGCGTACGTCGGCGCCACCGACCGTGGCCGAGGCTTTGCCCTCACCGACCAGGAGCCCGGTGGCATCGGTCGCCGCGACGTCGATCGCGATCTCACCGGTGCGGCCGGGCGACGAGATGCTGAACGTGACCGGGAAGCCGAGTGCGCCGAGCGCGAGGCTGTCGGTGCGCATCGTCCCGGCGTTGGACAGCGAGACGTCGATCGCGCGCACATCGCGCACCGCAGGGCGAGCGTCGACGGTGACCACGAGGTAGTCCTCACCCCCGCAAGCGCCGAGCGCACAGGCGCAGAGGACCGGGAGGGCGCGGTGCATCACTTCCCGAAAATGATGTTGCCGAGGCTGGTCGACGGCGGCCCGTCGCTCGACAGCTCGTACGCGGTTACGCCGCCGGCGACCGCGACCACTGCGATGCCGGTCCAGAACCACCAGCGGCCGTAGATCGGGCGGTCGGATGCCTGCTCGGGCGGATGCGCGGCGGGCGGGGGCGCCGTCGAGGGTGGTGGCCGCTTGAGCCCGAGGCGCTGGGTATCGCTCGCGGTCCGCTTCGCCTCGAGATCGCGGATCAGCTGCTCGACCTGCGCGCGGTTGGGCGGGTCCTGCGCGAGCGTCAGGTATTTGCGATAGCTGAAGATCGCCGAGTCGTAGTCGCCGAGGTTGCGATAGCACTGGCCGATGTTGAACAGGAAATCGGGCAGCGGCCTGGCGTCGAACGCCTTCTGGTACTCGTCGATCGCCTCGCTGAACCGGGTGAGCGCGTAGAGCTTCTCGCCGCGCTCGAAGTGGAGCTTGGCCTCGCGCAGGGCGGGATCCTCGGCCCACGCGACGCGTGCGGCGATGGCGGCGATCGCGATCGCGAGCAGGAGACGGTGCAGGGTCATTTCTTGCGGAATGGATCGAGAGTATCCGCTGGATCGATGGTCGAGGGCGATGGCTTCGCGGGAGCCGGCTCGGGAGCCGGTGGGGCGACCGGCGTCTGCGGCTCGGTGCGCTCCGGCTGGGCGGGCTTGATCAGGCGGCGGGATGGCCGTCGGGCGGGCCTGGGCGGCGCCGGCGGCTTGGCAGCGGGTGCGGTCGCCTGAAGCTCGACCCGGAAGTCGCGCAGCACCGACGTCAGGTCGACGGGGATCGCAGCGTCGCGGTACCCGTCGCGCCGGACCACGAACGTTCGGTGATCGCCCGCATCACCGTCGGTGCGCTCGATCTGCAGCACGCACGGCGTGTGACAAAGCTCGGTCGGCTGGCCGGCGGCATACACACTACCGCTCGGCTCGGCGTCGAATCGGAGCTCGACCCGTGGGGCGGGCGCAGGCGGTGGAGACGGCTGCGGAGCCGGTGGTGGCGCGGCGTGTGCGGCCGGTGCGCCGACGGCATGCGTGCCCGGGGAATCGGCCGCCCGGGGCGAGCTGCTGTACGCGATCGCGGCGACCACGCCGATCGCCACGGCCGCGGCGGCCGCGCCGAGCCAGACCCGCCAGGGCGTCGTCCGCGAGACGGCCGGTGGCGGAATGGCCGACGGCAGCGGCGATGGAACGCCCGCGGTCATCGAGCCGGCCGACGTCGAGGCGGAGATGCCCGACGTCGACGCAGAGAGCGGCCCGTGCAGGGCGATCAATGCGTCGCGCAGCGCCCCGATATTCGAGAATCGCTGCTCGGGATCCTTCTCGAGGCAGCGCAGGATGACCGCCTCGAGCTGTCGATCGATCTGCGCGCCGCCGGGTGTTCGCCGCGGCGGCACCGGGACCTCGGTCAGGTGCAAGCGGACATAGTCGCCAAACGAGCGGCCGCGGAACACAGGCTGGCCGCAGAACAGCTCGTACATGATCGCGCCGAGCGAGTAGATATCGCTGCGCGCGTCGACGACCATGCCGCCCGCCTGCTCCGGCGACATGTACGACGGCGTGCCGATCACCGCACCGGCGGCGGTGTTGATCTCGTAATCCTCGTCCTCGCGATCGAGCAGCTTGGCGACGCCGAAGTCGAGCAGCTTGACCCGCTCGCCCTCGGCCGTCGGCACGAGGATCACGTTGTCGGGCTTGAGGTCGCGATGAACGATCGCGACCTGGTGCGCAGCGGCCAGGCCGTCGCAGATCTGGATCAAGACGGCGAGCGTGCGCTGCAGGTCCACGCCGCGGCGCGCCCAGGCTCCCAGGCTCGTCCCGGTGAGCAGCTCCATGATGATGTAGGTCGTGCCGTCCTCGAGCTCGACGAAGTCGGTCACCTCGACGATGTTGCGATGGCGGATGCGATTGACCGTGCGCGCTTCCTGAAAGAACCGGGCGACGGCGTCGCGCCGGCTCGCGTAGTCGCTGCGCAGTAGCTTGAGGGCGACCTCGCGCCCGAGCTTGACGTGCTCGGCGCGGTAGACGTGGCCCATGCCGCCCTTGCCGAGCAGCTCGAGCACGCGGTAGCTGCCGAGCACGGCGCCCAGGTACGGATCCGGCGTTGGCGCACGGCCGCCAGCGGTGGGCGCCGGGGGCAGCTTGGCCGGCTGCGTCGCCGGTGGCTTGCCGCGCGCGTTGGGCGACTCGAGGCTCGTGGCCTTGGGGTCGCCCGTTCCGAGCGCGAGCGAGACCGACTGGACCTCGTCGGCATCGAGGTCGAGCGACTGCGTCGACTCGCGGCCTGCGTCGCCCGGCTGGGTGGGCGGCTCCGGAAAGTCGTCTGAGCGCGAATCGCGAGTCGACATCGGCTCAGGTGCACTGAAGCAGGTCGCGGAGCGCGTCGTAGATCTCGTGCTTGACCTGCTCGGTTGTCTCGGACTGGTAATGCATGCTGAGCGGCGTGATGGCGTCCTGGTTGCAGATGTTGCGCAGGGCGCGCACGGCGGTCGCGCGGACATCGCGGCTCATGTCGTCGAGCAGCGGCTTGAGCAGCGTGACGTCGCTGGCCAGCCCCGAGCGCATGGCCCCGAGGGCCTCGACGGCCGCGCGCAGGCGCATGATGTCCTGAGGCCCATGCATCGTGCGGCTGTAGTTGTCGATCAGCGAGAGCAGCGTGTCGCGCACGGGGTTGTTGGCGCACGGGCTCGGGCAGTAGGCCGGCAGGGCGCGGATCGCGCGCAGCTGCACGCCGGTGTCCGTGGGGTCGAGCGCGACCTGGCGCAGCTTGTCGAGCGCCGCCTGCGGGGTCGGGAACATGGCGTTGAGCGTGTCCCTCGACGGCGCGCTGTCGATCTGGGTCAGCGCGTCCGCGACCTCCGTCGGGAGGTCGGGCAGCGCGCCCGCAGCGGGGAGCGCGCACAGCAGCACCGCGGCTGCAAGCAAGCCCGGGGCACGCAACCCGCTCATTCCCTTCCGAGCGTCCCTCGCTTCGCTATTCCGGGCCGACCGCGCCTCCGGCGTGTCGCCCCGGGCTGCGCTCGGTCCGCTCATCGCAGCACCGCACTTCGCTTGAGGACTTCCACCTGACCCGGCGTGAGGTTGACGAGCCCGCGCTCGGAGAAGAACATCAGGTTGTTGCGCGGGTCCTCGGCGTCGTTGTCGTCGATCTGGTCGCGCCACAGCGGGTGCCGCGCGACCTCGGGCTCGACGTTGTGGTACAGGCCCATGTAGCGCCCGATCTCGGGCATCGTGATGCGCGCGACCGCCTGCCAGTTGCGGTAGCACAGCGTGTCGAGGGCGATCACGATGCCCGACTGGCGCGTGCCGGCGATGCCCGCCGGTCCGGGGTTGGGCCCGTAGGCCTGCAGACCCATCGGCGACAGTGAGCGCACGAAGAAGATGTTGATGCCGGTCGAGTATTTCCCGAGCTGGAGCAGATCGCCGACGTTGGCGATGTCGAGCCCGTCGAGCTCGGGGTGATCGGTGATGTCCTCGTAGGTCCTGGTGTCGATGGTGATCGTCTTGCCGTCCTTGAACAGCAGCGTTCTCATCTCGCCGATGTACTGGTCCTGGAAGAACGCGGACTTCGCCGTGCTGGCGTTGAGCGTCTTCCCATCCGTCATCGCCTGGCAGGGGTGGTCCTCGAGCCCGAGGAAGAAGAAGTGCAGATCGAGCCGCATCGTGCGCTCGGTGTTGAGCTGCACGACCGCGGTGACCTGCGGGATCGCCGACCCCGGCATGTCGTTGGCGCGCAGCGACGAGACCACCACGCGATACACCCCGGGCCGGGCCGGGCCAGCGGCGGCGGTGGGGATCAACAGCACGGACTGGCCGAACGCCGGCCGGTGGCGGATCGGGTTCCGGTAGTAGTCGTCCAGTGACAGGCCGGCGTCGCACGGCGAATCTGCCGGCAACTCCGGGGAGCATGGCGGCTTGTACAGACGGTCGCCGGTGATCGGCGCCAGGACACTGGTGGCCCCGACCTTCTGGTTGGGATCATCGACCGTCATCACGAGCTCGGCCGAGCGGCCCTGCGCTGGAATGGGCACGAGGACCTCGCCCGACGGGGTCTTCATCGGGATCGTCCAGCTCAGCACCCCTTCCGAAGGCAGGCACGCGCCGAACGTGGCCGTGACGGTCACCGGATGGGGGATCTGCATACAGGTCTTCTCGTCGGGGCATTCGCTGCTCGCGCGGCAGAGCTGCATGCAGTGGCCGAGGGCACAGTTACCGACGTGGCAATCGGTGTCGTCGCTGCACTCGGCCCCGGGCAGATGCCCGGTGACCTCGGCGTTGCACGTCGCGGCGAGCTTGCCGCGGTCGACGGCGCCGGAGGTCTGGCAGGTGAAGCCTGCGATGCAGTCGACCTCGCTCTCGCAGCGCTCACCGGCTCCCAGTGTCGCGCGCTGGCAGAGGCCGTGCGCGTCGCACGAGTAGCCGTCGCCGCATTCGGTGGCGCGATCGCAGCGCGGGATGCACGTTCTGTTCAGACACTGCAGGGCATCCGAGCAGTCGTCATTGCCACCACAGGTATCTCCTACCCGGCCGCTCCCGCCGGGGCATCCGGCGATCGCGACCACGACGATCACGAAAAGGAGACCGCGCAGCATCGGACGTAAGGCTAGCGCCAAGTATGCGCCGACGAGGGAGTATATTATGGGGGTCTGTCCGGGAGACCAACCATGAGGTTCGCTTTGTCTAGACTTTGCCTGGGGGGGCTGGGGGCCCTGGTTTTATCTGCAGTTGCCGGTGGATCCGCCTGGGCGGGCCCCGCGCTCGATGACGACAAGGCCAAGGAGCGCACCCCCCCGCCGTCCGAGCCGACACCGCTCGACGAGGTCGTCAACCCCGTCGAGTACGGTGTGGGCATCCGTCTGCGAAGTGTGTGGGTGCCCAAGGCCATCCTGGAGCTGTTCGTGGACCGGTCGGCCGGCGGTGCGCAGAATTACGGCTTCGGGGTGGACCTGACGCGCCGGCGCGGGACCACCGAGCTGCAGCTCGGGTTCGAGTACGAGCGGGTCAACGTCGGTCAGGGCGTGTGGATCAACAAGGGCGACAACGTCGCTCCGCCATCGGGCGACGAAGCCGACTTCGTGCTCGGGCCCGATGCGTCGGGGCACCAGCTGTCGTGGTTCACCGTCGAGTTCACGTTCCTGAACCACGCCGAGATCAACAAGACGTTCGCCGTGCGCTACGGCGGCGGCCTGGGCCTCGGGATCGTGCTCGGCGAGCTCGACCACTACAACATCATCTGCGCTGCGGGCACGACCAACGACGCTCCCGAGCCGGGCTGTGTGCCGCCGCGGTTTGGCGGTCAGGGCACGTACAGCGAGGGTAGCGAGGTCCAGGTCGCGTACAACCTGCCGCCGGTGTTCCCGGTGGTGAACGCGATCGTCGGCCTGCAGATCCGGCCCACCGAGAACGTGACGATCAACATCGAGGGCGGCATTCGCACGCTGCCGTTCTTCGGCGTCTCGGGCTCGGTGTTTTTCTAGGTCGGCCAGGGCTCAGTCAGCGCTTGCGGCGGATCTCGCCGACCCGGAGCGTGAGCTTCTCGGCGTCGAAGAACTCGGCCAGCGGGATGGTGAACTTGCGGCTCGCGCCGGTCAGGTCCTTCCACTGCTGGGCGTCGATCGTCTTGTGGGCGTCGAGGAACGCGACCAGGCGGCTGCGCAGGTCGGCGACGACGTCGGCGTGCATGTAGAGATCGGGCTTGATACGGATCAGGCGCTTGCCGGCGATCAGGCGATCGAGCAGCGTCTTGATCTGGGCGTCGCCCTGGTTGACCGCCGCCGGGACGTCCTTGGGGCGCGGCGGCTCGATGCCCCACGACTTGAACTGATCGAGCAGCTTGGTCTCGGCGGCCGAGAGCGCCGGGCCGCGGCTGGGGGCAGTGGCCTTGCGTACGCGGTCTCCGTCGGTGGCGATCGCGCCTTTGCGCTCGAGCCCGGCGACGATCGCGTCGAAGGCGCGTGCCGACAGCGCGGCCGGCAGGTGCGTGCGCAGCTCCTCGCGAGCGGCGCCGTCGGGGCCGGCGGCTGCAGCGGCGGCAACGATGCGGCCCTCGACGTCGGCGACCGCCGCGGCATGGAGGTAGTGCGCGTGCTCGCCGGTACCGGTCGCGAGCAGCTCTCCGCTGGCGGCGAGCGTCTCGAGCGCCGGCGCGAGGACCTCGGCGGGGCTGCCGAGGCGGCGGACGAGGTCCGTGACCCCCAGGCCCGCGAACGCCGCGGCCTTGATGTCGAGGGCGAGCCGCTCGTCGTGGCGGGCGGCCGCGAGCCGGGCGACGGTGTCGGCGTGCTGCGAGCCCTTGCGCGCCTTGGGCGCGAGCACGCGCACGATGCGGCCGCCGCCGATCGTCGTGCCGTGGGTCGCGGTCGCGACAAAGCCGCGCAGGATGAAGTGGTCACCGGGCAGCGCGCCGAGCGGCGCAGCCGCGTCGATCCGCAGCTGGGCGAGCGCGGTGCCGCCCGGCGCGAGCTGGCTCTGCTCGACGAGGATCAGGCTCGCGAGCACCTGCGAGGTGCCGTGGTGCACGAGCACCTTGGAGCGCTTGGGCAATTCGCCCGGCGCGGTCGCGAGGTAGCGCAGCTCGACGTCGAGGATGTGCGAGCCGGCGACGCGACCCGGGTGGACGAGCAGGTCGCCGCGGGCCAGGTCATCGACCGAGACGCCGCCGACATTGAGCGCGGCGCGGTGGCCGGCGATCGCCTGATCGACCGCGGCGCCGTGGACCTCGATGCCGCGCACGCGCGCGGAGACGCCGCTCGGGATCACGACCAGCTCGTCGCCGATCTTGACCGAGCCGCCCAGGACGGTGCCGGTGACGACCGTGCCGAAGCCCTTCACGGTGAACACGCGATCGACAGGCAGGCGAAACACGCCGGTGCGCTCGCGCGGCGGCAGGTCATCGACCGCAGCGGCGATCGCGGTGCGCAGATCGTCAAGCCCCGCCGAGGTCCGGGTCGAGCACGCGACCGCGGGGGCGTTCTCGAGGAAGGTGCCCGCGACCGCGGCGCGGACATCCGCGGTGACCATGGCGAGCCACTCGTCGTCGACGAGGTCGCGCTTGGTGAGCACGATCAGCCCGCGGCGTACGCCGAGCAGCTCGCAGATGTCGAGGTGCTCGCGGGTCTGCGGCATCACGCCCTCGTCGGCGGCGACCACGAGGCACACCAGGTCGAGGCCGGTCGCGCCGGCGACCATCGACTTGACGAACCGCTCGTGGCCGGGGACGTCGACCACCGCGATCCGGCGATCGCCGAGGTCGAGCCGCGCGAACCCGAGCTCGGTCGTGATACCGCGCGCCTTCTCGACCGGCAGGCGATCGGTGTCGATGCCGGTCAGCGCGCGCACCAGCGACGTCTTGCCGTGATCGATATGCCCGGCGGTGCCGAGGACGATCGGATGCGACACGCGGCGACCTTACCCTGGCCGCGCTATCCGGGCGACAGCTCGCGCAGCTCGCGCTTCAGGACCTTGCCGGTCGGGTTGCGCGGCAGCTCGGACACGAACGTGACCTTGCGCGGGCGCTTGTAGTCGGCCAGGCCGTCGCGGCAGTACGCGATGACGTCCTGCTCGGACAGCTGGTGGCCGTCGCGCAGCACGATGAACGCGCGCAGCGACTCGCCCCAGTCGGGATCGGGCACGCCGATCACCGCCGCGTCGAGGATCGCCGGGTGGGCGTGCAGGTGGTCCTCGATCTCGCGCGGGTAGATGTTCACGCCGCCGGAGATCACCATGTCGTGCTTGCGCGACTCGAGGTAGTAGTAGCGGTCGGGATCGCAGCGGCCGAGGTCGCCGACCGAGAAGAAGCCGTCGCGCAGGGACGAGCGCGTGGCCTCCTGGTTCTTGTGATAGCCGGTGATCAGCATCGCGTTGCGCACGTACAGCTCGCCGACCTGGCCATCGCGGACCTCGCGGCCGCCGTCATCGAGCAGACGGATCTCGTTGCCGCGCAGCGCGCGCCCGATCGTGCCCGGCCGCGCCACGTGGTCCGACGGTCCGGCGAGGGTGACGAGGCCGGTCTCGGTCGAGCCATAGAAGTTCCACAGGATCGGGCCGAAGCGGTTCATGAACCGGCGCGCGGCCTC
>DATIPJ010000427.1:0-1830 GCA_035472155.1 Kofleriaceae bacterium | reverse complement strand
GAACCCCACCGACGTGCTCGCGATGACCGGCGCGTCGGCGGCGCTGCTGCTGTCCGACCTCGTCTGGCAGGGCCCGATCGCCGGCGTTCGCATCGGCCGCATCGACGGCCAGTTCATCGCCAACCCGACGTTCACCGAGCGCGAGAAGTCGGACATCGACATCGTGGTCGCCGCCAGCAAGGACGCGATCATGATGGTCGAGGGCGAGATGAAGGAGCTCGCCGAGGACGTCGTGATCGATGCGCTGCTGTTCGCGCACCAGGCGGTCCAGCCGCTGATCGAGCTGCAGGAGCGGCTGCGCGCCGCCAACGGCAAGGAGAAGCGGGCGTTCACGCCGCCGGCCGTCGACGAGGAGCTAGCCGGCCGCGTCAAGGAGCTCGCCTGGGACAAGCTCGCCGAGGCGATGACCACCAAGGACAAGAAGCTGCGCCGCGACTCGCTGTCGGCGCTGCACCTCGAGCTGCGCACGCTGCTGTGCGGCGAGGGCTCGCAGTGGCACGGCAAGGTCAAGGACGTCGACGCCGCGTACGGCAAGGTCCAGAAGAAGTGGGCGCGCGGCCACACGCTGTCGACCCGCCGCCGCATCGACGGGCGCGCCCCCGATGAGATCCGCCAGATCACGATCGAGACCGGCGTGCTGCCACGCGCGCACGGCTCGGCGCTGTTCACCCGCGGCGAGACCCAGGCGCTGGTCGCCGTCACGCTGGGCACCAAGTACGACGAGAAGAAGCTCGACACGCTGCTCGGCGACATGAAGAAGACGTTCTACATGGACTACAACTTCCCGCCGTTCTCGACGGGTGAGGTCAAGCCGCTGCGCGGCCAGTCGCGCCGCGAGGTCGGCCACGGCTTCCTCGCCGAGCGCAGCGTGGAGGCGGTGGTGCCGATCTACGAGGACTTCCCGTACACGATCCGCGTGGTGTCCGACATCCTCGAGTCCAACGGCAGCTCGTCGATGGCGTCGGTGTGCGGCGGCTCGCTCGCACTGATGGACGCCGGCGTGCCGACCAAGTCGCCGGTCGCGGGCATCGCGATGGGCCTCATGAAGGAGGGCACCGACTACGTCGTGCTGTCCGACATCCTCGGCGACGAGGACCACCTCGGCGACATGGACTTCAAGGTCACCGGGACGCGGCGCGGCGTGTGCGCGCTGCAGATGGACATCAAGGTCGACGGGCTGACCCGCGAGATCCTCGAGAAGGCGCTCGAGCAGGCCAAGCGCGGCCGCATTCACATCCTCGACAAGATGGATTACGCGATCGCGGCGCCGCGCGACGAGGTTTCGATCTATGCGCCGCGCATCGTGACGGTGCAGATCAAGCCCGACAAGGTGCGCGACATCATCGGCCCCGGCGGCAAGACGATCCGCGCGATCCAGGAGCAGACCGGCGCGCAGATCGACATCGCCGACAACGGCATCGTGTCGATCGCGTCGGCCAACGCCAGGGCGATCGAGCAGGCGCAGGCGCTGATCTCCGGCCTGACCATGGAGCCCGAGGTCGGGCAGTTCTACAACGGCATCGTCAAGAAGATCGTCGAGATCGGCGCGTTCGTCGAGATCATGCCGGGCACCGACGGGCTGCTCCACATCTCCGAGGTCGCCAAGGAGCGCATCCGCTCGGTCGAGGACGTGCTCAACGAGGGCGACGAGGTCATCGTGAAGTGCATCAAGGTCGACCGCGACGGCAAGATCCGGCTGTCGCGCCGCGAGGCGCTCCAGGCGAACCCGCCGCCGGAAGAAGTGCACAACTTCGTCATCTGAGCCGATCTAGGCGATCGGTTATGATCAGCACGTGCAACCGCGCGTGCTGATCCAGGCGCTCCGGCCCG
>DATIPJ010000426.1:0-2119 GCA_035472155.1 Kofleriaceae bacterium | reverse complement strand
AAGATGTAGAAGTCGGCGTCGACGCCGGTCTCGGTTTACAAGCAGCACCCGAAATACGCGGCGCTGTTCTCCGGCCACACCGACACCCAGGGCGCAGCGGAATACAATCGCTTGCTGTCGGTCGAGCGCGCGGAGATCATGCGGGCCTATCTGGTCGACGACGTGGCCACCTGGGACGATCGATTCACCAAGCAGCAGCCCGCGGGCCAGCGGTGGGGCACGCGCGAGACCCAGCACATGCTGACCAAGCTGCCGGAGCAATCGACGCCGTTCTACGCGGCGGGCGTGGACGCCATCCACGGCCCGAAGTCGCAGCAGGCGGTCAAGGACTTCCAGGCGTGGAGCAATCAGATCCACGGCACCAGCTTGAAGTCGACCGGCAACGTCGACGCCGACACGCGCAAGGAGATCATCAAAGCGTACATGGCGCTCGACGGGACCAGCTTGCCCCCGGGCACCACGACCGACCACCACGGGTGCGGCAAGTCCCACCTCGCGGACCCGACCGCCGACAATGTCGATGACGAGAAGAACCGCCGCATCGAGGTCTACTTCTTCGAGGGCAAGATCAAGCCGCCGCCGGTCGCCAAGTGTCCGCCCGGCGGCTGCGAGGAATACCCGATCTGGCGCGACGGGATCGACGACGAGATCGACCTCGACGCGGCGGGCGCAGACGGACGGGTGGCGGTCGCGATCTTGATCGTCGACGAGCTGGGTGTTCCGCTCAGGAATCACGGCGCGCACATGAAGCGCGCGGACGGCCAGGAGTTCGACGCCGAGACCGACGGCGACGGTAAGGTGCACCCGTTGCTGCTGCCCGGTGAGAGCATCGAGCTCACGATCGACGACTGCCAGGAAGTGGGCGTCGGCGACTCCATCACCACGCCGTCGGGGCAGCACTTCGGTGCCGACATGCCCGGACCCAGGCCATGACGCGCGAGCGGGTGCTGTATGTCCATGCGGAGAGCGGCCTGCTCGGCCGCCCACACACAGCCCTCGGGCGCGACCACGCGTTCGTCTGGATCGCCGTCGACGATGCGGTCGCGCGCGCGGCGATCGCGGGCCGGCTGCCGCATCGCGTCCTGTACTTCGCGATCGAGGACTATCAGCGCGCGATGCGCGGGCTGGCGGCCGTCGAGGTCGAGCGCGCCGTCGACCTGCGCGTGGTGGAGTGGTCGCCGGACGCGGCGGGCCAGACGCTGGTCGCCGTGCTCGAGGATGAGCGGCGCCGGCTGGCGCTCGCGGCGCGGGCCGGGCGCGTGCAGTATTTCGACGCGGGGCTCGCACGGCTCAGCGCGCTCGGCTCCGAGGAGTCCAAGCGCACGCTCGAGCTCGATCGCATCGTCGAGCTGCTGGTGTACGACGAGGCGCTGATCGCCGACGAGCTGTCGCGCGCCGGACGCGCGGCCGAGGCCGAGCGGACCACCGCCGCCGCGCGCAGTCTCGCTGTCGAGCTCGCCGGGCTCGGCTTACCCAACTACGCGCGTGCGCTCCCGGTGACGAGCGCGTTCCGCGTGGTGCAGTTCGCGCAGGCCGACCCGGCGCTGGTCGCGACGCTGCGCGCGGGGGCGATACCGTCGCTGGCGTGGGACGGCGGGCTGCTGGTCTCGCTGTCGGTCCAGCAGCACGCGGTGCTCGGCGCCGGCCGCGCGAGCCGCATCGTTGCCTATGACACGCTCGCATTCACCCGCGCAGCCGCGCAGACCGAGGCGCAGCGGCGCCGGGACGTGGGCGAGCTGCTGGCGCGAGCTCCGCAGGCGCTCTCCGAGGAGTGTGCGCGCGACATCGACGAGCAGCGTCTCACGCGCAGCGCGGACAAGACGTACCTTCACAACAGCGGGCGCGCGAGTGGCTCGCTGGCAGCGCTGCTCGACGCGCAGCTGGCCGAGGAGACCCGCGAGCTGCTGTCATCGTTCGCGCCGGTCGTGCCGGGCGATCTCGCCGCGGCGCACGCGGCCGCGATCCTCGACGCGCGCTGGTTTGCCGACCTGGCGCGGCGCGACGGCCTCGGCCAGCTCGCGGCGCAGCTCGAACGCCACCTCGACGATCTGACGCGCGCGACCGCGCTGGTGGGAGCCTGACATGGCACGACCGTTTCACTACCACGTCTACGATCACC
>DATIPJ010000425.1:0-2232 GCA_035472155.1 Kofleriaceae bacterium | reverse complement strand
AGCTGCGCGCGGGCCTCGGGCGCTTCGCCCCAGGTCACCAGCGTCTCGGCGTACTCGTGACGCGCGAACGCGATGCTATCTGGATCATGCGCCGCCGCGATCGCGCGCTGATAGTGCGTGCGCGCCACGTCATGCTGCCGCTGCTTCTCGGCGGTCTCCGCCTGGTCGACCTCGGCGCGGACCGCCGCCGCCGGACCGCGCGGCCCGGCGCCGTGGGCGCACGCAGCGAGCGCGATCGCGGCCGCGGCGCGCAGCTTCATCTATTCGGGCCTCTCGGGCTTCTTGGGCCGGTGGACCCCGATGGTGTTCTTTGCAGCCGGCCGACGCGCGGGCGGCGCGAGCTCGATCGCGGCCTCGATGTCCTCGGGATCGACCTCCGCCGTCGGCGGCATCCGCTTCCGGGGCGCGACCGCGGCGACCTCCGCCGCGCGGCGCTTGAGCTCCGCTTCGGCGATGACCGCCGCGCGCCGTTGACGGTCCGTCTCGGCGAGCTCCGCCGCGCGCCGCTGTAGCTCCTCGATCTCGTCGACCGGCAGCTGCCGCGTCGGATCCGGCTCCCCGAACAGCACGCGCAGCTCGGCGCTCGTCGGCGCCACCACGGGAGTCTCGTGCGCCCACTCATCGACCAGCGCGGCATCGACGCGCGATGCGAGCTCGCTCGACCATGGCCGCGCCGGCGCGCCCAGGGCCGGGGTTCCCTGCGCGGCTGCCGCCGGGACAGGCGAGAGATCGACGCTTCGCTCATCTCCGACCGCGAGCGCCGACATTGCCGGAATCGACGGCTCGGTCGTGCTCGCGTCGGAGAACGCGGTCCGCCGATCGGGCGTTCGGCTCTCGAAGTCGATCGCCGCCTCCCGGCGCGAGGTGGCGCGGCTCTCGAAGTCGATCGCTGCGATGTACCCTTCGAGCTCGCTGAGCCCCGCCGGGATCGGGATCCCCGGCAACGGGGGTTGTGTCGCCATGCGCGGCTGCGTGGCCCGCGAATCATCGTCGACCGGCGGAGCGCTCGGCGTCGCGTTCGACGGCGCATTCGCCAGCGGGCTCGACGGCGCACTCTCCGGTCCGCGCGGCATGCCGAAGGGCGCCGCGCTCACCCGCGACACGATCGCAGCAAGCGCCGCCGCGATCTGCGCCGGGTCGCTCGCGGTCGTCGGCCGCGCGCTCGCGGCGTCGGTCGCCTTCGCCGGATCGCCCGGCCTTGCGGCGTCGGCGGCCCACGTCGATTCGGTCCACCCGGCGTCGGGCGTGCGCGTTGGATCCGCGGTGGGGTGACGCATGGGAACCGTCGGGGGCGCGGTCGGTGGGCGAGGGTGCCTGCTCGCCGACGCGGAGGCCGCGGCCCTCGTGATGGAAAGCGGTTGCGATCCCACCGGCGGGGCGGGCGGGGGATGGGCGACGGTCGGCGCCGCGGGCGGTGGGCTCGACGGCGGATGACTGGTCGATAGCGGCTGGCTTGCGAGCAGCTGCGTCGCCAGCGGCTGGCTGGCGAGCGGGTGCGTTGCGAGCGGAGGTGGCGTGGGCGGCACCGCGCGGAACATCGACGGCGTGATCAGCTCGGGCGGCGGTGGCAGTGGCCCGGGCTTGGGGGCGGGCGGAGGGCCCGGTAGCGTCGTGAGCGCCGCGTGGATGGTGGCGGGCACGGCCGTCTCGGCGCGAGCCTCTCGTTCGGCGACGCCTCGCTCGACGAGCATCGCTGCCTGCACGGGCTCCGACGACACGCGAGGCCGGTCGGCGGCGTGACGGCGAGGAACGATGGTCACGACGTCATTGCCGGGTCGAGCCATCTCTCGGATCGATCCCTCGGGTGCCGCCGCGAGCGCATCGTGCACCATCTCCGGGCGGGCCGCCTCGCGCGATGCCTCGGAGACGAGGTGAGCTCCGTAGGTGTGGCGCATCAGCTCGGCGCGCGCGGCCTCGTCGCGCAGCCGGGCGGCCTCGTCGCGCGCGGCCGCTTGCTGCTCCTCGGCGGCGCGCCGGGCGTCGATCGTTCGCGCGGACTCGCGCACCGAGCGCTCGACGGCGTCGGCGGCGTGCGCGTCGTTGGCGGGCGATGAGAAGGCGGCCGCGCGACCGGTCCGGGCAGCGTCGAGGTCGGCGTTCGCGTCGCGCGCAGTGGGAGGGCGGATCGCGGTGCGCCCCGAAGGAGCGAGGGCGGAGGCCGGCCGGCTCGACAGCATCGCCGCCAATGCCGCGCGGGCGTGCCCCCCCGGGCGCTCGTTCGAGGTGACGAGG
>DATIPJ010000424.1:0-10201 GCA_035472155.1 Kofleriaceae bacterium | reverse complement strand
CCCGCGCTGCCGCCGATGCGCTCGCGGCCGCCGGCGCCACGGTGCGCGACATGACGTCGTTCCTCACCGCCGAGATGCTCGACGGACTGGGCAAGTTCTTCGAGGCGCGGTCGTACAACGACTTCATGGCGATGACGCCGGAGCGCCAGCAAAAGGTCCTGCCGTTCATCGCCCAGTGGTGCACGCGGCGCGCGGGCAGCTTCACCGGGCGCGACGTGATCCAGGCGGTCGGCGCGCTCATGGCGGTGCGCGAGGCCGCGGTCGCCGCATGCCAGCCGTTCGACTACGTCATCTCTCCGGTGTCGCCGATCCTGCCGTACGAGGCCGAGCTGCCCTCTCCCGGCGACGATCCGGCCAACGCGCTGCCGCACATCGCGTTCACCGTGCCGTACAACATGTCGGAGCAGCCGGCGGCATCGATCAACTGGGCGGCGAGCAAAGGCGGCCTGCCGATCGGCGTGCAGATCATCGGCCGGCGGTTCGACGACATCGGCGTGCTGCGCACCGCGCGGCTCGTCGAGAACCTGCGCCCGCCGCAGCTGCCGTGGCCCGAGCCGAGCTGACGCGCCGCGACGGCGAGGCCCACGCGCCGCAGCTGTCAGCCGCGGAGAGGCGGCAGCGCTGCGGAAATTTCAGCGGAAGCGTGATCGACCGCGGCGCGGGCGAGAGTAGTGTGAGGCATGCCCAGCTCACGCAGACAGTTCTTGAAGGGGCCCGTGATCGGCCTGCTCGGAGCCGCCGCTGCAAGTCAGATCCCTCGGATCGCGCGGGCTGCGGATGCCGCCGATGTGCCGCCGATGCCGGCCGGCTCGCCGCCGACGTTCGGCGTCGGGACGCCGGTCGGGCCCGCGGTCAACGCGACGACGATCGCCGAGGCCGAGAAGCTGATGCAGGTGACGTACACCCAGTCCGAGCGCGTGCAGGCGGCGTCGAACTGGCGCGTGTCGCTCGCTCCGCTCGTCGAGCGGCGCACCGGGCCGCGCAAGCTGGCGCTCGAGCCCGCGCTCGCACCGGCGAGCCAGTGGAACCCGGCGCTGCCCGGGCTGGCCATCGGGCCGGCGCGCAATCGTTTCGTACGCAGCCGCACCGCCGTCGGCAAGCTGCCCGCGAGCGACGCCGACATCGCGTTCGCCCCGGTGTGGCAGCTCGCGCGCTGGATCGAGACGCGGCAGCTGACGTCCGAGCGGCTGACGCGGCTCTACCTCGAGCGCCTCGAGCGCTTTCAGCCGAAGATCAACTGCGTCATCACGCTGACGCGCGACCTCGCGCTCGCGCAGGCCAAGCAGGCCGACGCCGAGATCGCCGCCGGCAAGTACCGCGGCCCGCTGCATGGCATCCCGTGGGGCGCCAAGGATCTCGTCGACACCGCGGGCATCGCGACGACGTACGGCGCGGAGCCATTCAAGAATCGCGTGCCCAAGGCCGATGCGGTGACCGTGGCACGGCTGCACCAGGCGGGCGCGGTGCTGGTCGCCAAGCTCAGCCTCGGCGCGCTCGCGCTCAACGACATCTGGTTCGGCGGGCAGACCAACAACCCGTGGCTGCTCGAGGAGGGCGCATCGGGCAGCAGCGCCGGCCCGGGCGCGGCGACCGCGGCGGGCTGCGTCGGCTTCGCGATCGGCAGCGAGACCGGCGGCAGCATCGTCGCACCGGCGATGCGCTGCGGCGTTGCGGGGCTTCGTCCGACGTTCGGACGCGTGCCGCGCACCGGCGCGATGACGCTGTGCTGGTCGCTCGACAAGCTGGGCCCGATGGCGCGCTCGGTCGAGGACACGTTCCTCGCGCTCGCCGCGCTGACCGGGCCCGATGCGGGCGATGTGTCCAGCGTGCCGAGCAAGCTCGACTTCGACGCCAACGGCGACATCAAGGGGCTGCGCGTCGGGTTCTTTCCGCGCTGGATGTCCGAGGCGCCGGCGACCGAGGTCGATCGCGCGGCGCTCGAGACGTTGATCAAGCTGGGCGCCGTGCCGGTCGAGGCCCAGATCCCCGACTGGCCGTACGGCTCGCTGACGACCATCCTGTTCGCCGAGGCCGCGGCGTCGTTCGAGGAGCTGACGCTCAGCCATGGCCTCGACAAGCTCAAGATGCAGGTGCCCGACGGCTGGCCGAACATCTTCCGGCAGTCGCGCTTCCTGTCGGCGGTCGACATGGTGCAGGCCGACCGCATGCGCCGCAAGGTCGCCGAGGAGATGGCGCGGCTGTTCGCCGGCGTCGACGTGCTGCTCGTGCCGTCGCTGCGCGACGAGATGCTGACGATCACCAACTTCACCGGGCACCCGTCGCTGACGATGCGCGCCGGCTACGTCCAGGTCAGCCAGGCCCGCAGCGACTGGGCGCCCGACCCCGCGCGGCCGATGCCGACGTTCGCGACCAAGCGGCGCGTGCCCCACGGGGTGACGTTCATCGGCAAGCTGTTCGAGGAGGGGACGATCGGCCGCGCCGGCATTGCGCTGGAGCGCGCGCTCGCGGTGGCCGCGGATCGCCCGCCCGGCTTCGCGTGAACCGGCACCGGCGTCTCGCGAGCTACGCCGGCCCGCGCGCCACCGCGCTCTACATCGTCTTGCGCGCGACCGCGCGCACGGCCTCGAGCAGGCGATCGACCTCGTCGGCGGTCGTGTAACAGACGCAGCCCGCGCGCACGACGCCGTCCTTGGCATGCCCGAGCCGCGCGACTGCCGTCGTCGCATAGAAGTCGCCGTGCGAGACGAACACCGCGCGCTCGGCGAGCGCCCGGGCGACGTTCTCCGACGGCACGCCCTGCACCGCAAACGAGATCGTCGGCGTGCGGGGCTCGTGCGGCGGCGGGCCGTACACAGTCACCTCAGGGATCTCGCGCAGCCCCGACCACAGCCGCTCGCCGAGCAGCTGGCCGCGCGCGTGCAGCATCGCGAACGCCGCCTTGAGCCGCGCGCGCCGCGTCGCGCCCTCGCCGAGCGACGCCAGAAAATCGACCGCGGCCGCCGTGCCGACCATGCCCTCGTGGTTCTGCGTGCCGGTCTCGAGCCGCTCGGGCGCGTCATCCGGCGCAGGCTCGAGCCGCGGCACGTCGAGCTGCTCGATGAGCGCCCGCCGCCCCCACAGGATGCCGACGTGCGGCCCGTAGAACTTGTATGCCGAGCAGCCGAGAAAGTCGGCGCCGAGCGCCGCCACGTCGACCAGCTCGTGCGGCGCGTAGTGGACCGCGTCGACGAAGACGACCGCGCCGGCCGCGTGCGCCAGGTCGGCCGCGCGCCGCACATCATTGATCGTCCCCAGCACGTTCGACGCGGCGCCGATCGCCAGGAGCTTGGTCCGCGGCCCGAGCGTCGCGGCAAGCTCGTGCATGTCCAGCTGCCCGGTCTCTGGCCGAAACCGCACCGCGCGCACGGCGAGCCCGCGCTCGCGCGCCAGCTGGCGCCACGGGTCGATGTCGGCGTGGTGATCGAGCTCGGTCACCACGATCTCGTCGCCGGTCGACCAGCCGCGGCCCAGCGCGCGCCCGAGGTGCATCGTCAGCGTCGTCATGTTGGCGCCGAACGCGATCTCCGAGGCGCGGCCCCCGAGGAAGTCGGCCATCGCCTCGCGCGCCTCGGCGAGCGCGGCGTCGGTCTCGACGCTGGTCGGATAGGCCCAGTGCGTGTTGGCGTTGTGGTGGAGCAGGTAGTCGCTCATCGCTTCCACCACCGATCGCGGGACCTGCGTTCCGCCCGGGCCGTCGAAGTAGGCCACCGGGATGCCGTTGTGCTTGCGCTGAAGTGCGGGAAAGTGTGCGCGCACCTCGTCGGGGCTGGGCACCGGTCGCGCGGTCGGGGTCGACGTCATGGCGGCGCAGCATATCGTGATAGCCTCGGCCGCATACGCCGTGATGCCTACGGACTGCGCAGGTCAGCACGTGATCGTCGCGCCGGTCGACGAGCCCGGGGCGTGGATCCGGGACGTCCGGTCGCGCTACGACCCGATCGCGGCGGCGGTACCGCCGCACGTCACGCTGGTGTACCCGTTCGAGGACGACATCGCGCTCGACGCGCTGGGCGAGCATCTGACCGACGCGCTCGCGGCGTTCACCGCCTTCGAGGTCACGCTCGAGGGCGTGTCGGGGGCCGAGGGCACGTATCTGCGATACGACATCAAGCGCGGCAATGACACGCTGATCGCGATGCACGACCGGCTGTACACGGGCCCGCTCGCCCGGCACCTCGATCTTCGAGCGTCGTTTCATCCGCACCTGACGATCGGCCGCATCGCGGACGCAGCGCGCTGGCGCGCAGCGCTCGACGAGCTCGCCGCGAACGCGCCGCGTGCGACGGTCGCGGTCGGACGCGTCCTCTCGTATCGCCGCTACGCGGACGGTACGCGGCACATGGACCATGCGATCGCGCTGCGGCCGGCGCCCGGCGCGCTGACCGGCGCTGGTCACGCCCGCGGCGCGAAGCGGTAGTCGTCGACATCGGTCACCGGCACGTAGCCGATCTGCTGATAGATATGATTCGACGTCGGGTTGGCGATGTTGGTGAACAGGAAGCAGAACGCGCGGCCGGAGGCGAGCTGGCGCTCGGTGACCGACGCGACGAGGTTGCTGCAGTAGCCGCGGCCGCGCAGCCCGGGCGGCGTGTACGCCGGACCGATGCGAATGCCGCGCGGCGTGGGACCGCTCACGCCGGCGAGCGAGACGACGGCGCCGCCGTCTTCCCACACGTAGCCGACGCGGCCCGCGCGGCGGAGCATGCGATCGGCCGCCTCGTTGGGGTCGGTGTGCGGCGCATCGGGGAGCGCCTCGGCGCTGAACGCTGCCCACCATGCGGCGATCAGCGCGCGATCGCGCTCCTCGACCTCGCGGAACCGGCCCGGGGCGGCGCGCGGCGGCAGCACGCGATCGAGCCGGAAGATCCGCTCCTGCACGGTGCGCGTCGTCGCGCCGCCGGTGCGCGCGGACCATGCGTCGGCGACCGAGCGCGCCGCGGCCGTCGGCCCGAGCACGCCGGGCAGCCGGTCGCTCCCGAGCGCGTCCTCGGTCAGCGCGGCGAGCGCGCGCGGATCGTCGATCTGCGAGAGCAGGAGGTGATGCGGCGGGGTGCGCAGCGCGGCGCCGACCACGCGCTCGCCCTCATGCACCGTCCAGAACCGCGGCTGCGGATAGATCTCGGGGTTGCTCTCGATCACCGCCGCGATCCCGAACAGCAGGCAGTGCTCCGCCTCGCGCGCGGCGAGGAATTCGCGCGACGCAGCGAGGAAGTCGTGCACGCTCGACCATCGACGGACCGTGGGCTCCATCCGGTCTGCATAGCACGCGCGTCGCGAACGCATCCCGGCTGCCGCGAGCTGCCAGGCTGTGCTGGTCAGGGCGGACCCTTGAGCTTGAGATCGGTGAGCCGTGCGCGCACGAGCTTCATGAAGCGCGCCCCCGGGTCAGGCTTGACGTTGCGGTACTTCGGATCGCGCTCGTGGAAGTAGATCTTGCCCTCGAGGCGCGCGGCCTCGCTGTGGCCGACCAGGTGGGTGATCGGAAACCGCGACGCGAGGTAGCGCACCAGCCGCGCATCGGCCTCGACCTGCGCTTCGGTCAGCGGCCACTTGTGCTCGTCGCCGACGTTCTCGACGCCGATCGCGATGTGGTTGAGCCCGATGCAGTGGCGCGCCATCCGCGTCTCGGGCATCAGCCGATAGATCGTCCCGTCGCGGTCGACCAGGAAGTGCGACGAGACGTTCACGTCGCCTGCGGCAGCGAGCTTGGCCCGCCCGGCCTCCATGTGGCTTCCGCTAAAGTATTCGAATGTCCCCTCGGCGGTACCGCCCGCGGTGTAATGCAGGACGATCACCTTGGGCTCGATGTTGATGTCCGTCGCCTCCGGGTCCACGTGCTGTCGGCGGTACGCCAGGGTGAGCCGCACACGCTCGTCGTCGAATGGGATCGGCTTGTCGATGATCTTCGGCGCATCGGCCGTGCGCGCCGGGTTCGCGCTGGCGCTGCTGATCGCGAGCGCATGCGCGCACAACACGGCGCAACCGAGCGCGGCCCAGCCGGCTGCGCGGATATGGATCGGCGGCGATGTCTTTCTCGGGACCGGTGGCCGCGGCGCGCTCGCAAGCATTCCGTCGATCGTGGGTGGCGCACCCGGCATTGTCAATCTCGAGGGCCCCGTCGGCAAAAGTGATACTGGCGACGATCGGCGCGCCATTCGCCTCCTGCAAGCGCCGCAAGCGCTCGGCGAGCTCCACGCGGCGGGCGTGATCATCGCGGGCATCGCGAACAACCATGCGCGCGATGCGGGCCCGGATGGCGGCGCGAGCACGATGCGAGCCCTGGCCGCCGTGGGCGTGCAGCCGGCGGGTGGCGCAGCTGGCCCCGCGGTCGTCACCATCGGCGGGTTGCGCGTGGTCGTGACCGCGCATGACCTCGAGGGCGGCGTGCCGAAGTCGCTGCGCGACGACCTGATCGCGGCGCGGCGACGCGGCGACGTGCTGGTCGCCACGTTCCATGTGACCGGGCCGCCGACCTACCTGCCCCGCCCCGAGCTGCTCGAGGCGGTGGCGATCGCGCTCGAGGCCGGGGCGGCGGCGATCGCCGCGCACGGGACGCACGAGCTCGCGCGCGTCGAACGCCGCGGCCGCGCGGTGATCGCGTGGGGGCTGGGCAACGTCGCGTTCGCATGCGCATGCACCGACGAGACCAGCGGCGCGCTGCTCGAGGTCACGCTGGGAACAGAAGGCGCCGGCGAGGCCGCGATCATCCCGATCGATGCGGGGCTCGAGGGCGCTGCCGCGCGCGCCTCCGGCGATCCCGGGCTCGCGTTCGATCTGCTCGAGGCGCTGGGCGCAACGCGACTGGACCGCCGCGGCGACCGTGCCCGCTTCTGAGCGCCGCGAGGCGCGCGTGGACCCACGCGGCCAGAGCGCCGCGGTCCGTCGAGTTCGGAGCGCCCACCCGGGGCGCGTGGAGCTCATCAAAAACCAGACATGTTGTCTTCGGCGCGCTGCTCGTCCTCGGTGAGCGAGCCGCCGAGTGTGTCCTCGACGCTCTTGATCATGCGCACGTTGATGACGTCGATCTTGTTCAGCCGCTTGTCGGTGAACGCCGGGTCGGGCTTGTACCACTCCATTGTATCGAAGTACTCCTGCAGGAGCTTCGACTTGAACTGCCGTCCGTGGCGCGCATAGATCGTGTTGCGCAGGATGCGCAGGTCGCGGCGCGACAGGTTCGAGAGCTGCTCGACCGTGAGCAGGCGATCGAGCTGGCTCGGGTCTTCGAGCGGCGAGACATCGGCGGGCGGCTTGGCAGCCTCGGCCGAGACCCACTGGCCGAGCCGCGTGTTGAGCAGGCCGATCTCGATCTCGTCGGCAGGCGTCGCCTTGCCAGCGCGCTGGCGCGCGAGGATATCGTCGCGGCGCTTCTTCATGTCGGCGCGCGTCTGGCTCTGCTCCGCCTGCGCGATCAGCGCGGCGTTCGCGCGATCGACCGCGGTGACTTTCTTGTTGTCGTCCTTGGGGAGCGGCTTGTACCAGGGCTGCGCGGTGAAGTAGTCGTGCAGCCACTTCTTGCGGAACTGGTGGCCCGCGCGCGCATAGATCGTGTTGCGCATGAGCACCAGCTCGCGCAGCGTACGGCCTTCGAGATCGGCCGGGGTCAGCGCACGCGCATAGTAGAGCGGGCGATCGTCCGCGCTCGCAGCGCCAGGCGCGAGCACGACCAAGGCGACCGCGGCGGCGACTCCGACGAGCGTGATCGATCGAACGGTCCGAGCCAGCAAACCCATCACAAGAGGATAACGCGCTCGGCCGATCGGCGATAGGTCGGCGACATCGCGCGCGCGTGATACGAGAAGGCCATGAAGCTGTTCGATCTCAAGGGCCGCGTCGCACTCGTGACCGGCGGCAACGGTGGCATCGGCCTGGGCATGGCGGTGGGGCTCGCCGAGGCCGGCGCCGCGATCGCCGTCGTCGGCCGCAACCAGGCCAAGGGCGAAGCCGCCGCGCAAGCGCTGGCCGCGCACGGCGCCGACTGTGCGTTCATCGCCGCCGACGTCGCCGGCGAGTCCGGCTGCCGCACGATGGTGCGCGACACGGTCGAGCGGTTCGGCCGCCTCGACATCCTCGTCAACAACGCGGGCACCAACATCCGCAAGCGCCCCGAGGCCTACGACGCCGCCGAGTGGCATCAGGTCATCGACACCAACCTGTCGAGCGCGTTCTACGCTTGCCAGGCGGCCTATCCGGCGCTGTGCAAGGCGGGCGGCGGCAAGATCATCAACATCGGCTCGATGACCTCGATCTTCGGCGTCGCGTTCGCGACCGCCTATGCCGCGAGCAAGGGCGGCATCGTGCAGCTCAGCAAGTCGCTCGCCACCGCGTGGGCCAAGGACAACATCCAGGTCAACGCAGTGCTCCCCGGCTGGATCGACACCGATCTCACGCGCACCGCGCGCGTCCAGGTCGAGGGCCTGCACGACCGCATCGTCGCCCGCACGCCCGCCGGCCGCTGGGGCGTGCCCGAGGACCTCGCCGGTGTGGCCGTGTTCCTCGCCAGCGCCGCGTCGGACTTCGTCACCGGCACCGCGATCCCGATCGACGGCGGCTACTCGGCCCAGGGCTAAGCGCGCTGCTTCTCGAGCCGGAGGTCGAAGCCGATGCCATCGCGGCGGAGGTCGCCGCGGTCCGTCCGTCAGTGAACGATGCCGGCCCAGTGTAGGCACAGCATTTGAAGTCCGAGGCGGACAGGTCAGGGTCGCGCGCGCGATCGCCCGCGGCGACGAGCATGTCATCAAGCTGACCGAGAGCCTGCTCTCGGAGCACGCGATCGACCCGCGGTCGGTGTACCTCGCCGCCGCCGAGGCTGCGGTCGTCTAGCAGCATCGCTGCTCGCCGCAATCGATCCGCGCCCGCGTCGCTCGCCAGCGAAGCGGCCGTCACATGGAGGGCGCCGGTTCCGAGCGATCAATCTGAGGCCGGTGCACCTCGCTGCCGCCCGAGACGTTGTCGCACGGCGACGCTGTAAGTTGAGCGAATCGTCTGCGTTCGACAGAGCGAGCTCCTGCATGGCCACCACCTCGCATGCTTCTGCCCAAGGCCTCGTGCGCCACGCCGAGGCGCGCGGCGTGCCGGATGCCGTGGTCGCCGGGTGGCTCGGCGTGCCGGTGCAGGCGCTCGATCGGCCGGGTCGGTTGCCGGCGGAGCGGGTCGTCGATGCCTGGGTCCGGCTGCGCGACGAGCTGACCGATCCCTCGGTAGCGGCGCGGGCCGCGCGCCAGTGGTCGCTCGCCGACTTCGGCCTGTTCGGGTTCTACATCGCTGCCGCGCCGACGCTGCGCGATGCGCTGGCCGCGGTCGTTCGCTGCAGCGCGCTCATCACCGAGCGCGGGGCGTGGCGCGTCGTCGAGGACGGCGACGTGATCCGCTGCACGTGGTCGTGGACGGGTGCGCAGGCGCTCGATCACGCGCTGTCGAACGAGGTCATGGTATCGGCGTTCGCCCGCGGCATCCGCGAGCTGTGCGGCGCGCCACCGATCGCCGTGCACTTCACGCACCGCGCGCCGAGCGCGCGCGCCGAGCACGAGGCGCTGCTCGAGTGCTGCGTGCGGTTCGGCCAGCCCGACACCAGCGTCGTGATCGCGCGCGGCCGACTCGATTGCGTCCCGCGCGGCGCCCATCCGCGCCTGCATCGCTTCCTCGACGACCACGTCACCGGCGAGCTCGCGGCGCTGGCCCCGCACGCCCACGAGCGGGCCGCGCGCTTGCTCGCCCGCCGGCTGCGCGACGAGCGCACCCTGCCGGGCCTGGCCGAGATCGCCCGCAACCTCGGCATGAGCGACCGCACACTTCGCCGCCGGCTCGCCGACGAAGGCGTGAGCTTCCGCGCGCTGCGCACCGCCGCGCAACTCGAGCTCGCCGCCGAGCTGCTCGCCTCGCCGGGGAGCTCGCTCGGCGAGATCGCCCGGGCCTGCGCCTTCGCCGACGCCAGCGCGTTCGGCCGCGCCTGGCGACGTAGCCATCGCGAGGCCCCCTCGCGCAGCCGCGCGCGGAACGACCGGACGCTCGCGCCCGGGTTCCTCGCTGCCGGTCCTCGCACCTCGTCGACCTGATGATCGCCGCTCAGTCCCACGCGGGACGGGGTCTCGCGCCCCGGGCCCCTCGCTGCCGATCCTCGCACCTCGTCGACCTGATGATCGCCGCTCAGTCCCACGCGGGACGGGGCCCTCGCGCCCCGGTTCCTCGCTGCCGGTCCTCGCAC
>DATIPJ010000423.1:0-11002 GCA_035472155.1 Kofleriaceae bacterium | reverse complement strand
ATGACGGCGATCTACACCGGCTTTCTGTTCGCGCAGGCCAAGGCGCGCGATCTTTGGCAGAGCCCGCTGTTGCCGCCGCACCTCATCGTGCAGGCGCTCGTCGTCGGAGCCGCGGCGCTCCTGCTCGTGCCCGGGGTGGTGCCCGCGCGGGCAGCAGCGCCGCTCGCGTGGCTGCTCGCGATCGCCGCGGCGACCCACGTGGCCATGGTCGCGGGCGAGGTGCTGCTGACCCACGGTACGGCGCATGCGCGGCTCGCGATCGAGGCGATGACCTCGGGCGCCTACCGCGGCGCGTTCTGGCTCGGGCTCGCGCTGGCGCTGGTCGCGATGGCCGCGCCGTGGTTGCCGATCGCACCGCCGGTCGCGGCGCTCGTCGGCGTGCTCGCCTTCGAGCACGCGCATGTCCAGGCCGGTCAGGCGGTCCCGCTTGCGTGATCCCGCAGCGCAGCGGCTCGAGGAGCGCGTGTCGGCGGCGCGCAAGGACGTCGAGGCGCGCGGCGAGACGTTCTACCCCGGCGCGAGCCGCATCCACCTGGCGGCGTTTCCGCCCAAGGAGCGCTGGGGCGACTGGGTCGAGGTGGATGCGCGCTCGCCCGAGCGCCGCGAGCGCCATTACCTGCTGGTGCCGACGACGTGCTTCAACTGCGAGTCGGCGTGCGGGCTGCTCGCGTACGTCGACCGCGAGACGCTCGAGGTCCGCAAGCTCGAGGGCAACCCCGAGCATCCGGGCTCGCGCGGCCGCAACTGCGCCAAGGGCCCGGCGACGCTCAACCAGATCACCGACCCCGACCGCATCCTGTTTCCGCTCCGGCGCGCCGGCGAGCGCGGCGAGGGCCGCTGGGTGCAGGTCGGCTGGGACGAGGCGCTCGATGACATCGCGGCGCGGATCCGGCGCGCGATCACCGAGGGGCGGCCGAACGACATCATGTATCACGTGGGCCGGCCCGGCGAGGACGGCTACACCGAGCGCGTGCTCGCGGCGTGGGGCATCGACGGGCACAACTCGCACACCAACATCTGCTCGTCGAGCGGGCGCGCCGGCTACCACTACTGGATGGGGTTCGATCGGCCGAGCCCCGACTACGCCAACGCCGACGTCATCGTGCTGGTCAGCGCGCACCTCGAGTCTGGGCACTACTTCAACCCGCACGCACAGCGCATCATGGAGGCCAAGGGCCGCGGCGCGAAGCTGGTCGTCGTCGACGTGCGGCTATCGAACACCGCGACGCACGCCGATCACTGGATCGCGCCGCAGCCGGGCAGCGAGGCGGCGATCTTCCTCGCGATCGCGCACCACCTGGTCGCGACCGGGCGTTACCACCGCGCGTTCGTCGAGCGCTGGTGGAACTGGCAGGAATACATGGCGGTGGCGCTCGGCCGGCCGGGCGCGAGCTTCGCCGACTTCGAGCGCGAGCTCGCGGCGATGTGGTCGCGCTACACCTTCGACTTCGCCGCGCGCGAGTCCGGCGTCGATGCCGCCGTGCTGCGCGAGGTCGCCGAGGTCGTGGCATCGGCGGGCACGCGGCTCGCGACCCACAACTGGCGCAGCGCCGCGGCCGGCAACCTCGGCGGCTGGCAGGTCGCGCGCACGCTGTTCCTGCTCAACGCGCTGCTCGGCGCGGTCGCGTGCGAGGGCGGCACGTACCCCAATGCGTGGAACAAGTTCGTGCCGCGGCCGATCTACACGCCGCCGCACCCGCACACCTGGAACGAGCTGACCTGGCCGATCGAATACCCGCTCGCCATGAACGAGCTGTCGTTCCTGTTGCCGCACCTGCTCGCCGAAGGGCGCGGCGCGCTCGAGGTCTACTTCACGCGGGTCTACAACCCGGTGTGGACCAACCCCGACGGGTTCAGCTGGATCGAGGCGCTGACCGATCCGGAGAAGATCCGGCTGCACGTGGCGCTCACACCGACGTGGAGCGAGACGGCGCAGTACGCCGACTACGTGCTCCCGATGGGGATGGGCAGCGAGCGTCACGACCTGCACTCGTACGAGACCCACGACGCGCAGTGGATCGGGTTTCGCCAGCCGGTGGTGCGCGCGGCGCGCGAGCGGCTCGGCGCCCAGGTCACCGACACGCGCGGCACGAGCCCGGGCGAGGTGTGGGAGGAGAACGAGCTGTGGATCGAGCTGTCATGGCGGATCGATCCCGACGGTGCGCTCGGCATTCGCAGGTACTTCGAGTCGAAGGAGCGCCCGGGCGACAAGCTCGGTGTCGACGAGTACTACCGCTACATCTTCGAGCGCTCGGTGCCCGGGCTGCCGGCGCGCGCGGCCGCCGAGGGGCTCGCGCCGCTGGAGTTCATGCGTCGCTACGGCGCGTACGAGGTGCGGCGCGGCATCGGGCCGCTGCACGCCGAGCGCGTGCCGCCCGCCGAGCTCGACGACGTGGCGACCGATGCGCTCGGGCGGGTGTTCACGCGCGCGGCCAGACCGGTGCCTGACAATGTCGTGCCAGTGCCCACGCCCGACGGCGACGCCGAGGGCCGCCGCATGGTCGGCGTGACGGTCGACGGCGACGTGGTGCGCGGGTTCCCGACGCCGAGCGGGCGGCTCGAGCTGTGGTCGCGCACGCTCGCCGAGTGGGGCTGGCCCGAGTACGCGCTGCCGGCGTACATCGAGAGCCACGTGCATCCGGCGCGGCTGCCCGCGGACCACATGGTCCTGGTGCCGACGTTCCGGCTGCCGATCCAGGTCCACACGCGCAGCGCGAACGCGAAGTGGCTCGACGAGATCGCGCACACCAACCCGCTGTGGATCCACACGCGCGATGCCGCGCGCCTGGCGCTCGCGACCGGGGACCTCGTGCGGGTCGAGACCGAGATCGGGCACTTCGTGGTCAAGGCGTGGGTCACCGAGGGGATCCGGCCGGGCGTGGTCGCGTGCAGCCATCACATGGGCCGCTGGAAGCTCGATGCGCACGACCGCGGGCAGCGCCAGCTGTCGGCCACCGTCGGGCTCGCGCGCGATGGAGGGACGTGGACGATGCGGCGCCGGCAGGGCGTGGTGCCCTACGAGTCGACCGACCGCGACACGCGGCGGATCTGGTGGACCGACGCCGGCGTGCACCAGAACCTGACGTTCCCGGTGCATCCGGATCCGATCTCGGGCATGCACTGCTGGCATCAGGCGGTGCGCGTGCGGCGCGCCGAGCCGGGCGATCGCTACGCCGACATCGTCGTCGATACCGAGAAGAGCCGCGCGGTGTACGCGGCGTGGCTCGCGCGGACGCGTTCTGCCACCGAGGTCTCGCCCGACGGCACGCGGCGACCCTACTGGCTGCTGCGGCCCCTCAAGCCGGCGCGCGAGGTCTATGCACTGCCGCTGCCGTTGCCGCCGCGGGACCGCCGATGATCGAGACGCTGCGCGCCCTGGCCGTGCTGCTCGAGCCGCCCGGGCCGGAGCACGCGGCGATCGCGCGCGCGCTGGAGCTGCCAGCGGTGGCGGCTCCCGACGAGCATACCGCCGTGCTGGTGTTCCAGGCCTATCCGTACGCATCGGTCTATCTCGGCGCCGAGGGCATGCTGGGCGGGGATGCGCGCGATCGCGTCGCCGGGTTCTGGCGCGCGCTCGGCGGCGAGCCACCGCCCGAGCCCGATCATCTGAGCATCCTGTTCGCGGGGCTCGCGGCGCTTGCGGGCGAGGCGCCGACCGTGCGCGCGGCGCTGTTCTGGGAGCACGTCGCGAGCTGGATGCCGCCGTACCTGGCGACGCTCTTGCGAATCGGCGGCCGGTTCCACGCGGCGTGGGCGGAGCTCGCGGGCCGCGTCATCGCCGAGCTCGCCGCCGAGCTCGGGCCGCCGGTGCGCCTGCCGCTCGCGCTGCGCAGCGCGCCCGAGCTGCCCGCCGAGCCCGCCGGGATCGAAGATCTGTTGACGCTGCTGCTCGTGCCCGCGCGCACCGGCATCGTGCTGGTCCGCGACGACCTCGAGCGCGCCGCCATGGAGCTCGATCTCGCGCTGCGCGTGGCCGAGCGCAAGTTCGCCCTGCGCGCGCTCCTCGCGCAATCTCCCGCGGCGGTGCTCGAATGGCTTGCACGAGAGGCGCGGGCGCAGGCCGAGTGCCTGCTTCCTCTGGAGCCGGTCACCGCGTGGTGGGCCGCTCGGGCACGCGCGTCCGCGCGCTGGCTCGATGCGCTCGCGACAACCGCACGGGCGGATCGCTCGCCGGCAGAGGGCGATCTCGCGGCGCGCTGAGCCGCCCGGAAGAGGCTGACCGGCTCAGTACGCGGTGCCCTGCCAGGGAAACAGCCATTCGAGCGGGATGCGGACGCGCGCGGCCCACGAGGCTTCATTGTGCGAGCCGCCCTGCGCCGTGTAGAAGTCGACGTCCAGGCCCTGCGCGTAGCCATCGGCGACGAGCGCCTGGTCCATTCGCGTGGTCTGCGGTAATCCGTCGTTGCTGGTGCCGGCGTCGAGATAGAGCTTCACCGGGACGTGCGCGGCCGACTGCTCGACCTGCACGGTGAGCGCCTCGTTGTTCCACCAGAACGAGCTCGACAGGCAGCCGGCCTTCGAGAACACCGTCGGGTTGCGCCGCGCCAGGTAGAACGAGAGCAGGCCGCCCAGCGACGAGCCCATGACGGCGGTGGTCTCCTTGCCGGGCAGCGTGCGCAGATTCTGATCGATGTACGGCTTCACGGTGTCGATCAGGAATCGCTCGTAGGTGTCGGCGCCGCCACCGCCATAGTCGGCGTCGCAGCACGGCGTGTACTCCCAGATCCGGTTGGCGGTGTTCGAGACGCCGACGACGATCACCTCGTCCATCCGCCCGGCGGCGATCGAGGCATCGATGTTCTCGTCGACCTGCCACTCGGTGCCAAATGCAGACGTCGCGGCCTCGAACAGGTTCTGGCCATCGTGCATGTACAGCACCGGATAGCGCTTGAGCGGATTCTCGTCGTAGCTTGGCGGCAGATAGATCACGAGCGTGCGGCTGTTGCCGAGCTGCGGTGAGGAGAAACGAGTCACCTTGACCAGCCGCCCCGAGGATGGGCCGAAGAACGGATAGATATCGACGGTGGTGCCGGCGCGCACGTGGTAGTTGCCGCCGGTCGACCACTGCGCATCATCGAGCAGCGGCTTGACGTTGGCATCGCCGGCGGCGTTCGGCCACGTCGCGACCCACACGTTGCCCGACGTCCAGGTCGCGTCTGTGCCCTTCGTCCACGACAGCGGGGCCGACGAGCCGCGAATCGTGATGCGACTGCCCAGTCCTGTGTCGTAGTGCACGCGAAGCGTCGTCGCGCTGGCCGACGAGACCCACAGCAGCAACCCAGCGATGACCACGGCCGACAACCCACCTCGGTTCTTCATGGCGCGCACGGATAGCAGGTCACTGGCCAGCTTGGGAATCTCCGGTTCGACCAATCGTCATCACAATGAAGCTCGCCTGTAGATGGCGTAAGGCAGCTCGCAGGGCATGCACGGGTGTTCACGTCGTGCGGATTCGAAGGCGCGGCATCCGCTTTCCTGGACGCTCGGGTTTAGGATGCGCGCGTGCGAACGCCACTCGTGATCACGCTCGTCGTCATCGCATGTGCCCGGATTGCGGCGGCCGCGCCGTGCGAGGGAGAGGCAAGCGACCTGCGCTCCGACCTCCAGCGTGAGGCGCGGCGAACGCGGATCTGGAGCTGGTCCTGGCGGATCGTTCACACCACGAGCGCGGTGGTCCAGCTCGGGATCGCCGCGTCGGGCAAGGCCAACCGCGACGACACGCAGGCGCTGTGGGTCGGCGGCGTGAAGTCCACGCTGGGTGCGCTCAATGCGTGGTTCGCCCCGCCGCACTTCGAGGTGCCGGTGGCGACCGGCGACGCGTGCACCGACCGCAGCATGCTGCGCGGCGCGCGCGAGCGCAACGGGAGCGACGAGCGCGAGCGATTCTGGGCCGCGCACATCAGCGGGCTGATCGTGCACGGCATCGGCGTGCTCGTGCTCGCCGAGCGCGTGTCCTGGAAGGCCGGGCTGCAGTCGTTCGCGCTCGGCTATCCGGTGACGTTGCTCAACGTGTACACGATGCCGCGCGAGAGCCTGCGGCGGATGCGCGCGCGCGCGTGGATGGCGAGCGTCACCGCGGATGGCGAGCGCTACGGCGTCGTGGTCGCCGGCGCCTTCTGACGCTGCAGCGCGGCCTTGAGCCGCTTGCGCGCGCGGAACAGGCGCGTGCCGACGGTGGCCTTCGGGATGTTCAGCTCGGCGGCGATCCGATCGTACGAGTAGCCGCGGATGCGCAGGTCGTACGCAAAGCGCAGCTCCGGGTCGAGCGAGCCGAGCGCCGCGTCGATCTGCTCGTCGGTGACGCGCGCCCACACCGGCGGCGTCGCGGGCTCGGGCGCCGAGAGCTCGAGGCCCTCGAGCGGCTCGTGGCGCGGCCGGCGGCGGGCCTTGCGGCAGCGATCGATGAACAGATGATTGAGGATCGACACGATCCAGCTGCGCAGATCCGCGTGATCGCGATTGCGATCCCAGGCGCGCAGGGCGCGCTCGAAGGTGTCATGCACCAGATCCTCGGCGTCGGGCTCGTTGTCGCACAGCCGTCGCGCGAGTGCCGTGAGCAGCGCCTCGTGGTCGCGCACCGCACGAGCGAACGCGCGCCGGGCCAATGGTACAGACGAACCCCCACACTTCACGTCCTTCACCACCAGAGTCATCAGCAAGGTGCATGCCCGGATTGCACGCAATATGCCGAGGTTTATCGGCTGCGGCGCGGATCACTTTC
Source organism: Kofleriaceae bacterium (assembly GCA_035472155.1). Classification (GTDB taxonomy): domain Bacteria; phylum Myxococcota_A; class Polyangia; order Haliangiales; family Haliangiaceae; genus JABFXX01. The sequence goes on along the minus strand of DATIPJ010000423.1, from coordinate 4,281 downwards.
GCGCGCGCGGACGAGGGATGTCGTGCTCGGTGAGGCGATTGACCAGCGTGCGGAGCGAGATGCCGAGGAGCTTGGCGGCGCGGGTCTGGTTGCCGGCGCAGCTCTCGAGCGCATCGAGGATGCGCTGGCGCTCCGACGAGGAATCCGGCGGTGGCAGCGTGGAACCCATGGGATCGCTGGTGGGATCGGGCGTGCGATCCTCCATGCGTTCGCCCGCGCGATCACTCGCGCGATCGCTCGCGCGATCGAGCAAGCGCGCCGCAGCCCCGGGACCTGTAATGCGTGTGATGTGGCCGGGGAAGTCCGCAGGCATGATGATATCGCCGCTCGCCAGGACGGCGGCGCGGTCGATCGCGTTGCGTAATTCGCGCACGTTGCCCGGCCAGGCGTAGCCCTCGAGGTCGCGGAGGGCATCGGGCGACAGCCGCAGCGGCGCGGTCCGGTCGAGGGTTGCGCCCGCGGCGGCGAGGAAGCGCTCGGCGAGCGGCGCGATCTCGGCGGTGCGCTCGCGCAGCGGCGGGATGACGAACGACACGCCGTTGAGCCGGAAGTAGAGGTCCTGGCGGAACCGGCCGGCGGCGACCTCGGCCTCGAGGTCCCGGTTGGTCGCGGCGACGAAGCGCACGTCGAGCTTCTTCGGAGTGCGGCCGCCGATCCGCAGGACCTTGTGGTCCTCGAGGACGCGCAGGAGCTTGACCTGCACCGGCGCGGGCAACTCGCCGACCTCGTCGAGGAACACCGTGCCACCGTCGGCGGCCTCGAGCAGGCCGGCGCGGGCCTGGCTGGCGCCGGTGAAGGCGCTCTTCTCGTGGCCGAACAGCTCGGCCTCGAGCAGCGAGGGCGGCAGCGCGGCGCAGTGGAGCTCGAGGAACGGGCCGCGGGCGCGGGGCGAGCGGTCGTGAATCGCGCGCGCGAGGACCTCCTTGCCAACGCCGGTCTCGCCGAGGAGCAGCACGCTGATCGGGCTGCGCGCCGCCCGGGCGACCTGGTCGTGGAGCGCGCGCATCGCGGGATCCTCGACGACGGCACCATCGCCGGCCGGCGGGCCATCGCGGCGCGGCACCGGGGCCACGCGGCGGACCACGATCGGGATCGAGCCGAGGTTGACGCGCTCGCCGACCGAGATCTCCAGCGTCTCCTTCGAGAGCTTGCGCAGCGGATGGGTCGCCAGCGTATCGACCGGGTTGCGCGCATCGCGCACGAAGGTGCCGTTGACGCTGCCCAGGTCCTGGATCCGCAGCGCCTCGCCCAGGTGGAGCACCGCGTGGCGGCGGGACACGGAGCGGCTGTCGATCCGCACGTCGCATTCCTCGTCGCGGCCCAGCGTCACCGCGCCGCTCGCCGGCAGCGGCGTGACCGAGATGCCATCGCGAACCACGACCGCGAGCTCGAGCTCCGACGGCGGATCCTGGGTACGGCCTCGGCCCACGCGTCGATGCTACCGCCCCGCCCGTCGATGCGCGAATCGCGCAGCGGTGTCCGTTCGACGCGCCTCGCGTCGCCGAACCTGCGTCGCACGGCGGTGCTCCGAGCAGCGATGGTACGGTACGGCAGTTGCAGCCGCGCCCGGCGCGGTGCAGGCGGAGGCCGGAGAAACGAAGCGACGGATCCGCAGAATATTGGGCTCGAAGACCGTACGCACTACGGGCTCCGAGTGGGGCGACGCTGCGCCGGACGAACAACCTTGCGGAGGATGAGATGAGGCTGACATGTGTGGGCGCGGCCGCGGTCGCGCTGACCGCTCTGGTGGCTGGGCTGGTGGCCGCCGCGCCGATGGAGGGCAATCCCAAGAACGGCCTGTCGAGTGCCGCGCTCCGCCGCAATGCGCTGACGACCAACAAGCAGTCGCTGCAGTCGCTGCTGCATCACCCGATCAAGCTGGCACCGGGCGAATCCCTGTTCTCCGACGACCTCGCGACCCGCAAGCAGCTTCACGATCCGCGGGCGCGCGCGATGATGGAGGAGATCGTCAAGTGCGCACTGTCGTCGGCGTCGACCGTGTCGTACGAGGACCCGAGCGACGGCAACAAGCCGTACGCGTGGTCGGGCGAGCTCGCGCTGTGTGATCCCAAGGTGCCCGATCCCAGCAACAGCGCTGTGCCGCTGTGGGCCGCAGGAGGGCCGAACCTGGCCTGCCAGCAGGTGTTGACCGCGTGCGTGGTGGCGCGCGTGAACGCACTCGGCAAGGCGATCCCGCTCGCGTTGCGCGGGCCGTCATCGACGCAGTTTCCGGCGCACGACAAGGTGTCCACCGAGAAGCGGTTCCGCGAGAGCCGCCCCGACCAGGACCCGGCCGAGGGCACGCTGGTGCTCAGCTTCACCGGGCCGCTATGCCTGCAGGGCCACGAGTGCAACTGGCAGCCGGCGTTCGTCGGCAAGTGCGAGGGCGGCCAGGTCAAGCTCGCGGTCAGCGACCCCACGCGCTGCGCCTCGACGCGGGTGCGGGTGTGCGCCGGCATCCACGGCTGCTATGCGCCCGGCGGGATCGACAAGCCGCCGCTCGACTTTCCAGCCGCGGCCCCGGACCAGTACGTCAAGTTCCTCGTCGAGAAATTCGGCGCGTGCACCGACTCGGAGATCGTATTTCCGTGCCCGACCGCGCTGCCGCTCGGCGGCTTCTACAGCGTGATGACCAGGCCGGCCCCGCCGCAGGGCGGGGGCGTCCAGCCGGTGCATCCGCCGAGCCAGGGCCTGGAGAAGACCGCCGGCTCCGGCGTGTACCCGGCCCCCGAGTCAGACGTCTTCTCGTTCCGCGAGGGTGCGTTCTACGGCAACCTGTTCGTGCCCGACGAGCTTCTGTGGAACTGCGTGATCGATGACCAAGCGATTCGCACCTGCACGCCGAGCTCCGTGGTCGGCGGCGCGCCGGAGAAGTGCGTCGCGCGCCCCGAGCCGACGGCGGGGATCGCCGGTGTGCCGCCGTGCGTCGAAGCGCGGACGCTGCCCTATCCCGATGTCTATGCGTGCTACTCGCTCGCACAGCAGCAGGACAGCCAGGGCACAGGCAGCGAGGCCGAGGGGGTCGCGTTCATGAACTCGCGGATCTGCAACGAGCCGAACCCGGACGCGACATGCTTCTTCCACAAGCCGGTGCGATGCCACTACGCAGATCCTGCGCAGAATGCCAATCTCGGTGCACACTGCGACTGGCTTGGTGACAAGGGCTCTTATGATAACTGCAAGAGCCTCGATGGAGATCCGGAGACCAGCTATCACCCGATCACGACGTATCTCAATGATCCGTGCGACCTGCTCGGGCATCACAATGGCGTGTGCTTGGCCGTACAGGCGTCGCTGGCCCGCGGCGGGGACCGTGGCGGCGGGGACCGCGGCTCCGAGGTGCCTGGGCGAGTCGGGCCCGGGGCGCGGGGCTGTGGCTGCGACGCGGGCTCGGGCGCAGGCGGACCGGGCGCGCTGGCGGCGCTGGTCGCGCTGGCCATGCAACGGCGGCGACGGCGGCGCTGAGCGGGCGCATCGGCGCAGCTGCCGGCGCCGCGGCGGTGCCCGGGCTCACCGGCGGAGCTGGGCCGCGAGCTTTTGCATGTCGGCGAGCGCGGGCGGCACCTCGTCGGCGAACTGCCACGCGGCGATGACCTCGTCGGCGAGCCGCAGCGCGGTCGCGCGGTCGCCGCGGCGGAGCGCCCGGTGCGCCGCGCGGACGTGGCCGAGCGTCGCGCCGTTGAGCTCGCCCTTGTGGGACATGACCTCGGCATCGAGCTGCTCGGCGAGGGGATCGGCGCCGATGCGGTCGAACACGTCGGCCATCGCGCCGGGCAGCACCGAGGCCAGGGTCATGCGCCCGGCGAGCAGCGGCCGCCACGCGCGCGCCGCGCCGGCCGGGTCGCCGCTCGCGTAGCGCTCGGCGCCGGTCATGAAGTCGTCGGTGTCCTGCGTGATCGCACCGGGGAGCTGCTCGCGCAGCGCTCGGAATCGCGCGAAGCAGGGCCGGGGCGCGGAGGCGAGGGCGCACACGGCGGGCACGCGGAACGGTACCAGCGCGGCATTGCTGTCGAGGAGCGGCGGGTCGGGGAGGAGAAAGCGCGCGACGATCAGGTCGGCGAGCTCGTGCGCGCGGCCGAGCAGGACCGCCAGCTCGAGGGCGCGCCACGCGATCTCGAAGCGCTGCGCGCGGACCCAGCCGGCGTCGTCGGTGGCGGAGTCCTCGAGGCCCTTGCGGGCATCGGCGAGCGCGGCGCCGAACCGGCCGAAGCCGTGCACGGCGTCGACGCCGTAGAGGATCGGGATATGCAACCGGGAGTGATCGATCGCGTAGTGCTGGAC
>DATIPJ010000422.1:0-12179 GCA_035472155.1 Kofleriaceae bacterium | reverse complement strand
ACTTCGCCGCCGAGCACGTGACCGACGATCAGGTCCGCTCCACCCTCGCTGCCAAGCACGGCGGCGACCTCCTGCACCGCGCGCCGCCGCCCGGGCAAACCGGCGCGACGCGGCTCGAGGTCGCGCCATCGGCCAAGGGCTCGTCGCCGGCGTGGCTAGCGAACTACGGGCTCGGCGGCGAGGAGCTGACGCCCGAGCTGGTCGGCGGGCCGCTCGTCGAGGCTGGGCGGACGCGCGTCGCCGAGCAGCGCATGCAGTCGCTCGCGGCGATGGTGCTGATGGGCATCAACCGGATCGTCATCAACGACGGCGACATCCAGGCCAAGTTGCAGTTCCACGCCCAGCTCAAGAGCACCACCGACGTCGAGCTGGCGACCGCACAGGTCAACGACGGCTCGATCGCCCAGCGCCCGATCGGCGCAGGCGCCAGCGCACCGACGCTGATGGTGTCGACCGCCAAGGTCAACGCGCAGTCGGATGCGTCGGCCAAGGCCACGCTGACCGGCCAGGTCCGGATCCGGTTCCGCACCGAGACCTTCCCGCTCGAGCGGTTCGCCGACAGCGCGGCGATCCAGCTGCTCAACCGCCATGCGCGCTGGACCGGCGACGGCAAGTCCGCCGACGGCGCCACCGCCGCGCCCGGTGCGGCCGGCGCGCCGCCGGCGGGCACGCCCGGCGGGGAGACCGCATGACCGGGCTCGACGAGCTCGTCATCGCGGTCATCGCCGAGCTCCCGCTCGGCGAGGGCGACCTCGTGGTGACCTCGGTCGAGCTCACGCTGCCGATCGAGCCGCGGCTCGCCAGGACCGGCGCGCTCGAGGCGTCGTGGCCGCGCGGCCGCATGGTCACCGGCTTCGATCCGCCGCTCGGTACGCTCGAGGTCACGCTCACCGTCGAGGAGGTCGCGTGAACGGACCGCGGCCCACCTCGCGCGGCGTGCCGGTCGAGGATTTCCTGTCCGCGATCGGCGAGCAACTCGACCGCGCGCAGGATTCGCTCGCGATCAAGGCGCGCACCGGCCGCCCGCTGACCTGGGCGCTGCGCGAGATGAAGCTCGCGCTCCAGGTCTTCATCGAGGTCGATCCGCAGGGCCACGTGCTGTGGCGCACCGCCGGGCCCAACGAGTCCGGCGCGAGCACGGTCAATCTCGACTTCACCACCATCACGCGGCCGATGATCGAGGAGAACACCTACTCGGCCCTCGACGAGAGCGACTCGCGCTCGTTCGATACGCTGGGCGCGGCAGCGGACCTGTCCGACGACGAGCGCATTCGCCTGCGCCGGCTCGGCGTGCGCACCGTCGGCCAGTTCCGCCGGCTGGCGTCGCAGGGCCAGGCCGGCCTGGACGCGATCGCCGACATGGCCAGCACCCCGATCGAGAAGCTCGAGCTCCTGCGGCGCGCCTCGGCACGCCCGTCGGTGACGGGCCACGAGCCGGTGCGCCGCGCCGACGAGACGCTCTTGCGCGTCCACGGCCAGAACCTGTCCGACGGCACGCACCCCGAGGTCCGCCTCGCCGGCGAGCCGGTCGAGGTGCTCGAGGCACGGCCGACCCACCTGCTGGTCCGCCCGCTCGAGCATCACAGCACCGGCCAGATCGAGGTCATGGTCAACGGCGACCGCGCCACCGGGTTCTTCCGGCTGCCCGGCCCCAATGGCAGCGCGACCCCGCCCGGCGGCGCGCCCAACGGAGGCGCGCGATGACCCCGCAGGTCGCGCCCTCGCGCCCGTGGATGCCCGACGACTCGCGCCGGGCGATCCGCGGCCGCGTCCTCGTCCGCACGCGCGACGAGCGCGATCACATCCCGCACCGCGCTGATGTCGCCGCCGGCGCCGCGACCGCCGCCTCGCGGCTGCACGAGCCATCGATCGATCGCGCGCTCGCGCGGTCGTCGCCCAGCGTCCGCGTCACCCGCGTCTATCACGCCGCGAAGAACCTCGGCGAGCTCGGCCAGCGCCACCGCGGCTACGACCGCGACGAGCAGGAGCTGGGGCTATCGCGTACGTTCCACGTCGAGATCGCGCCCGATGCCTCGGTGCTCGGCATGGTCGATCGCCTGCGCGACCTCGACGCCGTCGAGATGGCGTCACCGGTGTACCTCGCCGACTGCCCGTTCGCCGCGCCGCCCGCCGCGGCCGCAAACGGCGCCGGCAGCGAGCACGGCGATCCGCAGTGGGGCCACCGCATGATCGCCAGCAGCGAGGCGCTGCGCCGCGAGGCCGGCGACCCCGCCGTGATCCTCGCGGTCATCGACAGCGGCGTCGCCGACATCGTCGAGCTGCGCGGCCGCTGCCGCACCGGCATGGACGTCGTCGACCTCGGCTCGGCCGAGCTGTCGCGCGGCCTCCATCTGCTCGGCGACCTGTCGCGCCGCGATCACGACACTCACGACGACATGGGCCACGGCACCGCGTGCGCGAGCATCATCGCCGCGCGCGGCGTCGCGATGCCGCCCGGGGTGGCCGGGCTCGCGCCCGTGCTGCCGCTGCGCGTGCTCGCGGCCGCGCTGGTGGCCGACCGCTCCACGCCGACGGCGATCGGCTGCCTGCCCGACATCGACTGCGGCTTCAAGTTCGCGGTCGACCTCGGCGCCCGCGTGCTCAACCTGTCGTTCGGCACACCCGAGACCGCGCTGCGCGAGGGCGACCCCGTCCCGCACACCGAGATGGTCGAGTACGCGCTGCGCCGCGGCTGCGTGCTGGTCGCCGCCTCGGGCAACAGCGGCGACCACACGCGCTACTTCCCGGCGGCTGCGCCCGGCGTGATCGCGGTCGGCGCGGTCGATTCGACCCGCACGCCCGCGCGCTTCACCACGCGCGGCGATCACGTCGCGCTGTCTGCCCCCGGCGTCGCCGTGTGCGCGGCCGGCATCGGCGGCGACGTCGTCACCTGCTCGGGCACGTCGTTCGCCGCGCCGTTCGTCGCGGGCGCCGCCGCGCTCGTGCTCGCCGCCGCCAACCGCCGCGGCGTGCCGCTGTCGCCGTACACCGTGCGCGACCTGCTCGTGCGCAGCGCGCAGCGGTTCGCCGAGCACGCCGACGCGACCGGCTGCGGCAAGGGAATTCTCGACATTGCGGCAGCGCTCGCTGCCGTCGATCGCTGGTCAACCGTGTTCGACGATGAGGTCGGTCCGGAGACGTCCGCGGTGGTCGCGGGGTCCCGACTCCCTCGCTCCAACGTACGTCCGACCCATCCAGGAGGAAGCCATGGCACTGTGTGAAGAGATTTCCGACGTCCTCAACTACGAGCCGATCGGGGAGCCGCCGCCGGGAAACCCGCCGGATGTCCTCTACCAGGAGCGAGCGCGCGCGCTCGAGCTGACCAAGAAGGCGAACGCGACCAAGCGGTTCCTCTATCTCGCGGTGCGCAACTTCCTGATCACCAACGGCCGGCTGCTCGACACCGATCTCAGCGACGCGAGCAACCCGGATCCCGAGACCTACAACGAGGTCAAGCCGTTCTCGCTGCAGGTCAGCAAGATGGTCAACACGGCGCTGCTCGACGACACGCAGAACGACGCGCTCAAGAAGAAGGCGCGCCTGTTCAGCGTGTTCGGCCTGCTGCTCGCGGAGTCGCGCTCCGATCCGCTGCTCGGCAAGACGATCAAGGACCTCTCGCCGAACCTGGGCGACGACGTCGACAAGAACCACCCGGTCGCGGCGCAATTCCGGCGCTACATGACGATCGCGCTGGCCGAGTTCGACGAGCGCGCCGGCATGTACACCAAGGTCTACACCGAGCTGCGCGACCGCACCAAGAGCGCGCCCAACGGCACCGACGGCAAGGCGCGGTTCGAGACCCGCCGGGTCGCCGAGCTGTCGCGCGCGCTGATCGCCGAGCACATCGACGAGAACGACGCGCTGTTCGACGCCCGGTTCACCCGCGCGCTCGCGACGTCGCTGTCCGGCGCGACCGAGGGCCGCGCCAGCGTGATCGACATCGACCTGCCCGACCTCGAGGCCGGCACCGAGGCCGACATCATCTCCGACAACGTGCGCGCGCTGTCGCTGATCTACTTCTCGGCGATGCTCGAGGAGCTCAAGTTCTTCGCCGTCATGGACAAGGTGGTCGATCAGTTCATGTCGGGCGCGCTGCCGATCAAGCGCGGCTCGGCGGGCGATCCGCTCTACCTCTACCACCGCAACGCGCAGAACCGGATCAACGAGTACGAGCGCCGCGGCCTGTACGCGCGGTCGTTTGGCGTGGCGCAGGGCTCGGTCGACGAGCCGCTGCCCAACCGCGAGTTCAACGACATGTGGATCCGGTTCCTGTCGGCGGTGTCGGCCCTCGGCCGCGAGACCGGCATCACCGAGCGGCGCACCGTGACGTCGGAGCAGGTGTTCAAGAGCGCGCGCGACCTCGCAGTCAACCTGTCGCTGCACGGCTACGGCCTCGCCCACTTCGCGGCGATCGAGCTGCAGTCGATCATCAACAACATCAAGAGCACGCTGTCGGCGCCCGACATCCTGGCGGCCTACGGCACGCGCGACGTCTGGCAGCTCGTCGAGCGCGTCTCGTACATGTACCTGGGCGGCTCGGTCAACGGGGTTCGCCAGCGCACGATGGCGACCTCGGGCGGCAACATCATCCAGTGGCTCGCCGACAAGGCGCCCAACCTGGCGGGCACCTTCCGCACGCTGCAGGTCGACGCCGTCGTGATCTCGCACGTCGAGCGCTGGCTCGCCGTCACCGGCACGCCCGACAGCGCGGTCGAGCGCTACCAGGAGCCGGTCGCGATCCAGACCCAGCGCACGATCCCGGACTTCTCGCTGCCCAACGGCGCTTCCGCAGAGGACGCGGTGCGCGACGCGATGGCCAAGATCCCCGGCGTCACCATCCCCAACCCCATCGCCCAGAACTGAAAGGACGCCGCCCATGGCCATGCGCCGCGCAGCCGACATCGCCCGCTACCGCCTCACGCAGGTATCGCGGCGGCTCGGCACCAAGAATCCCGTCGAGCAGCTCGGGCCGCTGCTCGATCGCTCGTTCGAGCTCCCGCCGGGCGATCCGCGCTACGGCGACAACGCGCTGCTCCCCGGCCACATGCCGCTCGAGCATTCGTTCGCCGAGACCGCCCGGAACGCGCTCCGGCTCGACTTCGAGCCGCTCGGTCCGCTGATCACGCCGCACGGCCGCGTTCACGAGGTCAGCCGCGAGACCCGCAAGCTGATCCACGCCAACTACGGCGGCGAGGCGCTGCGCTGGTTCGACGAGCGCACCGAGCCGTTCCGCGGCAGCCGGCTGCACGGCGGCGCCCGGTTCGGCGCGTGGTTCGGCGCCGGCTTCGACGCCGAAGGCATGTCCGAGTGCAAGGTCTACTACGAGCTCGGGCCCGAGGGCGTCGACGAGCTGCCGCCGACGCTGCGCCAGATCAGCCGGGTCGCGATCGCGTGCATGCCCGGCCTCGTCCCGCTGTTCACCTCCGTCGCGTGCGGCCGCGCGCAGGGCAACCAGCGGGTGTACTTCTTCCACACGGGCGACCTGCGGCTGCTCGACCTCGAGCCGCTGATGAACCAGCTCGGCGTCGGCAACCAGCTGTCGAGCCTGCTCACCGCGGTCGGGCTCATCCTCGGCGGCCGGTTCACGCTGCCCGAGGGCTCGGTGATGATCGCGCTGCGCGACACCGGCCGCGGGATCGAGATGACGCTCGAGATCCTGTTGCCGTGCTTGCCCGATCCACCCCGCGAGATGCACGGGCTCATCCAGATGCACCTCGCGCAGCGGCCCGACGCGCAGCGCGGCCTCCAGCAATGGCTGGCCGCGATGGCGCCCGACGGCGCGCGCTCGGCGGGCGACATGACGGTCGTCAGCGTGCGCGTCACGCCGCAGACCGGGGCCCGCCTGACGCTGTACTTCAAGCCGTCGGGCTACGACGCGCACCCCAGCCGGTCCCGCGGCGCGTACGACGGCGGCGGCGCCAATCCCGGCGATCCGTATCCGGGCGCGGCCTACCCCGGTGATTCGTACCCCGACCCCTACGCCTATTCGTGAGGTGATCCATGGCGCTCAGTCGCGACGAGAATGCGGTCGTCGACCGCGAGGTTCGTGATCTGCTCGCGAGGAGCCGCGCGTTCGGAAGCCTGCCGCCGCGCGAGCGCGAGCAGCTGGTCGAGCGCACGACGCGCATTGCCTCGCGCATGATCGCGCACGAGCTCGGTGCACCGGTCGCACAGACCGCTCACGCACCGGCGCGCAGCCAGGCCCGCGTCCCCGACGATCCGTATGCGCTGGCGCTCGATGATCCGAGCTCCGGCTTTCCGTTCAGCCCACCGGGGACGGCCCCGCCCGCATCGGGCACGCCCACCCCCGACGACAAATGGCGGCCCGACGAGCGGTTCCGCGCCGAGGGCATCGCGGCCGGCGTCACCCAGGCCGCGCGGCTGGTCAAGGAGGTCGACTTCCCCGCGTTCGTCGCCAGCCTGGTCAAGGGCACGTTCCAGGCGGTGGTCGACGCGTCGATCCAGCAGATGGATGCCTACGGCAAGCTCGTGCAGCAGGTCGCGCAATCGCTCAACGACTTCGCCGACGATCATGTCGGCGACGAGGAGGGTCAGAAGAAGCTGATCTCGAAGTACCCCAACATCTTCGAGATGGCCCCCGACAAGAAGTCCGGGACCGCCAAGCTGCAGGTCAAGGACGACTTCGATTCCGACTCGATGCCCGACTTCACCGCCGAGCTCGGGCTCGAAGAGCCGGTGACCGACATCGACGAGGACTCGCTGCCCAAGCTCGTCACCGCCGCCAAGCTCGAGATCGCGCGCGGCCGCCAGCAGCTGCTCGCCACGACGATCCTGATGGGCATCAACCGGATCATCGTCACCGACGGCAAGATCAACGCGAAGATCAAGTTCGACTTCACGGCCACCGATTCGATGACCCGCGACGGCAGGGTCAGCGACTACGACACCAGCCAGAAGATCGTGCAGGACTACGATGTCGGGATCGGCGACCGCTACGTCAAGGGTCACTTCGAGAGGCCCGTGCCGATCCAGGTGTCGTCGACCACCGGGCACACCGACGCCACGATCGACGCCACTGCCAAGCTCTCGGGCGAGGTCTCCCTCAACTTTCGCAGCGAGACGTTCCCGCTCGAGCGCATGGTCAACACCGACCAGATGCTGCAGCTCAACCGCGCGCAGTCGGGCGTGCGCGGCGCTCCGGCGCCTGCGGCGGCACCTGCCGTGGGCGCTCCGGCCCCCGCGGCCGCTCCGGCACCCGCACCCGCCAAGGGGCCGTAGGCCGCCATGACCGCGGGCAAGCAAGTCCTCGACGAAGTGCGCTCGGAGGTCCGCGCGCTGCTCGAGAGCTCGCCTGCGTTCCGTGCGCTCTCGACGAGCGATCAGCGCACGTTCGCCAACTCGATGGTGCGCGTCGGCTCGTTCCTCAGCCACGACCCGGGCTGGGTCGAGCAGGCCCCTGCGGCGGCGCCGCTCGCGGCCACCGCGCTCGACGCCGCGCCCCAACCCGGCGGCGAGAAGCGCGATGCGGTCGAGGACCTGAAGGGCCGCCTCGCCGACAAGCCCAAGCTCGTCGGTGAGGAGTTCAAGGCCGGCGCCGTGCGCGAAGGCGTCGAGCAGTTCGGTGAGATGGTCAAGAAGGTGGACTTCCCGGCCTTCGTGTCGGGCCTGGTCAACGGTGTGTTCAAGGCGGTCGTCGATGCCTCGATCGAGCAGATGCGCGCGTATGGCGAGCTGCTCGCCGCGTGCTCGAAGACCGTCGACGAGTTCGCGCGCGACAACATCAGCGACGCGATGGCGCGCGATCACGTCCGCGGCGAGTTTCCGGCCAGCGTGACGATCGATACCGCCGGCGACTCGTCGCGCCTCAAGCTGCTGCCCGACGCCGACGGCAACGACCTCGCCAGGCGCTACGGCGTGTCGAACGTCGACCTCGACGACCCCGAGGCCGAGACGAAGCTGCTCGCCTCCGCCAAGCTCGAGCTCGGCCGCCAGCGCCAGCAGCTCTTGTGCACGATGGTGCTCCTCGGCATCAACCGCATCGTCGTCACCGACGGGCGGATCAACGCCAAGGTCGTGTTCGACATGCGCGCCGACGACAGCGCACGGCGGCGCGCCAAGGCGCAGCTGAGCGACGAGCAGAAGTCGGCGAGCTCGGCGGGCGCGGCCGCCGCGACCTGGGGCCCGTGGGGCGGCGCCGGCGGCTACGCCAACTCGTCGCAGAGCCACGTCGCCACCGTCGAGAGCTCGGTCGACGACACCAGCCAGGCGCGCGCCGAGGTCAAGGCCCAGCTCACCGGCGAGGTCCAGCTGCGCTTCAAGTCCGATGTGTTCCCGCTCGACAAGATGGTCGACGCCGGCGGCCTCGCCACGCTCAACGCGCGCTCGCAGCCCCCGCCGCTGCCCGGCCAGCAGCCCGCTCCTGTTCCCGCCCCTGCCCCCGCACCCGGAGTCAGCAAATGATCGATCCCAGCACCCTCACCGAGCTACGCGGCTCCGACCTGCCGACCATCCGCCGCCACGTCCGCGGCATGCTCGAGGCCACGCCGTCGTTTCGTCAGATGGGCGGCCCCGAGCGCACCAAGCTCGCGCGCTCGATGGTGCAGGTCCTGTCGTTCCTCACCGATCCGCGCGCCGGCGTGACCAAGCTCGCCGGCGCCGCCGAGCGCGAGCAGGTCGGCCGCGCGCTCGCGATGCAGCCGCCCGCCGCCGGCGCGCTCGACGTCCAGCAGCAGCAGCTGCAGGACACCAAGGCGCGCGACGACCTGCAGAAGCGCCTCGCGCAGCGGCCCGATCAGGTCGGCAACCAGATGAAGGGCAACGTCGCGGGGCAGACCGGCGACATCATGAAGAGCATGGTCGCGGCGGTCGACTTTCCCAAGTTCGTGTCGTCGCTGATCGAGGGCGTGTTCACCTCGATCGTCAACAGCTCGATCCGCCAGATGCACGAGTTCTCGAAGTACCTGAACGCGGTCGCGATGACGCTGCAGGACTTCGCGGCGCAAAACTCCAACCTCGACGAGGGCCGCGAGTACCTGGCGTCGAAGAACCCGCGCACGCTGACCACCGAGGCGCGGCCGAACGGCACCAAGCGGCTGCGCAAGCTGCCGAGCGCCGACGACGAGGACATGCCGGACTTCAAGTCGCTGCTGGGCCTGGTCGATGACGTCGACCTCGACGACGACGACTCCGAGGCCAAGGTCGCCGAGAGCGCGCAGCTCCAGGTCGCCCGCATGCGCCAGCAGCAGCTCGCGACCATGGTGCTGATGGGCATCAACCGCATCGTCGTCACCGAGGGCGAGATCAAGGCCACCGTCACGTTCGACGTCATGGGCACCGAGACCGCGCACAGCGACGCCACGGCGACCAGCGATGACACGCAGACCCACAGCGACTACGCCGGTCAGTACCAGTACAAGCGCAGCAACAGCTTCTGGGGCACGGATTCGAGCGGCTCGGGCTCGTCGAGCTCCGACGTCAACACGCGGGTGTCGACCGCGCACGCCCAGGAGCAGAACGTCAGCGACGCCCACCTCGAGTCCAAGGCCAAGCTCACCGGCTATGTCCAGGTGAAGTTCAAGAGCGAGACCTTCCCGCTCGAGAAGCTCGCCAACCAGACCGAGATGGCCGCGGTGCAGGAACGCTCGCAGCGATGAACCACCGGCGCGACATCGGGCGCGCGCGTCTCGATCTCGACGGCGCCGACCACCTGCTCGCGCAGCACCTGACCGCCGCGCTGGTCCGGTTCGGCAGCGCCGCGCTCGGCGTGATCGACCTGCCGCCGATCCAGCAGGCCACGCCGAGCAAGGCCGAGCTCCAGGCGGTCGCCGTGATCGCCTGGGCGCGCGAGGTCGAGACCACCGGCCTGCTCGACGCCAGCGACGCGATCGCCAGCGGCGTGGCCACCGGCGCGCTGCCGATCGACCTCGACGACGTCACCTTGCGGCGGCTGATCGATCACCACCGCCACCGCGACGAGCGGTTCGGGTCCGATGAGCGCCACGCGCTCTACGACCGCGTGCTCGGCGACACCGACGCCGACCTCGCCGCGCTCGTCGGCGCGCTATCGGAGATCGGGCGGGCGCCGCCCAACCAGTCGACGCTCGCCTTCGAGACCCGCGCGGTCATCGCCGGTGCATCGCTCGCCGCGCAGCTCACCGCGCGCGGCAGCGGCATCACCGCCTACGCCGCGCGCGACATCGCCAACCAGATCCGCGAGGCGCTCGATCTGCTCGCGACGCCATCGGTGGCCGTCGCGCTCGGCGGCGGCGGCGTGTGGGCGATCGTCGAGCGCTACCGCCAGCGCGGCGGCGACATCGGGCGCGCGTCCGCCCGCGCGGCCGCGATCCGCGCGATCATCGCGTGGCTCGCCGACAACGCGCAGGCCCTGCCCGGCGGCCGCATCTCGATCGGCCGCAACGATCCGGTGGTCGCTGCCGCCCTGTCCTGGAGCGCGGAGGCCGCGTGACCCTCGCCGCGGTCGCCAGCGCGGGCGCGCGCGACGCGGTTCCCCCGCCGGTGCACTGGAAGGCGCCGGTCCTGGTCGCCGTGCGGCGCACCGTGCGCGCACTGCTCGAGGCGAGCCCGGGCTGGCACGATGCAGCCCCTGCGCTTCGCCGCGACGTCGCGCGCTCGCTGGTCTCCGTCGGCATGATGGCCGCCGACCTCGCCGCGATCGATGACTTCGGGCTTCGGCGCGACGGTGCGCCGCGCGCGGCTGCATCGCCCGCCGGCGCCTCGGCCGCGATCGCGCAAGCGCTCGATGCCCCACCCCCGCCGCAGTTCGCCGCCGCGCGCAACGCCGGCCGCACGATCGCCGACCTCCGCAAGGCGCTCGACTTCCCCGAGTACGTCACGTCGCTGATCACCGGTGTGTTCCAGGCGATCACCAAGTCCAACCTCGCGCAGATCAGCGCGCTATCCGATCTCCTCGACAACGTCGCCAAGACCTCCGACGAGTTCACCTCCGAGAACATCCGCGACGACGCCATCGTCCAGTGGGCGGTCGCCAAGCTGCCGTTCCTCACCAGCAGCGACGGGACGGACCTCGTGCTGCGCCCCGGCGCCGACCTCGTCGAGAAGCGGGCCGAGCTCCGCAACGCGCTCGAGGTCAGCGATGGCCAGCTGCCTCCGCTCGACGAGGCGGGCCTGATGGACGCCCTCGGCCCGCTGATCAAGCGCAAGATCGGCAAGGAGCGCCAGCAGATCCTCGGCACGCTGGTCCAGATGGGCCTGCAGCGCATCGTCGTCGACGAGGGCCGCCTCCACGCCTCGATGGACATGCGGGTCGACACCCGCAGCGTCGCCGAGTCCGATCGCATCGACTCCAATCAGTTCTCGATGGAGACCGGCGCCTCGGGCTCGTTCGGCGTCGGTGCGTGGGGCGCCAGCGCGCACGTCAACGTCGCCTTCAACAAGGTCTCGAGCGAGCACGACACCACCAAGGACGAGATCGCGACCCGCGCGGGCCTGCGATCCAGCGTCGACCTGGCGTTCCGCACCGAGCAGGTGCCGCTCAACAAGATGGTTGGGCCCGACGCGCGCGTGAAGCTCGACAACAACTCGCGCGTCCCCGCATCGGTCGCCGACGCCAACACCAGCCTGCTGTCGCCCGCGACCGCCAGTGCGCCCGCCGCCGCACCGGCCACCACGCTCACCCCGAGTCGCCCCGACACGCCACCCGCACCCCGCCCGGCGGGCCAGACGCAAAACCCGCCTGCGGCGAACAACCCGCCTGCCGCGAACAACCCACCCGCCGGCAACAACCCACCGAGGCCGACATGAGCGAACGTCCTCCGATCCTCGACCACGTTCGCTGGGACGCGCTGTCGGCGCGGCTCGACGATCTCGCGGGCGCGCGCCCGGACCTCGCGCCAGCGTGCGCAGCGATCCGCACACCGATCGAGACCATCGATCGGCTGTGGCGCGATGCCCTACCGGCGCTGGGGGGCGACGTCCTGGCGATGGAGCGGCTCGGAGCGGTGGTCGCCGCATCGGTGCCCGCGGCGGCGCTGGTCAAGACGGCGCACAAGGCGGCCGAGCTCGCGCGGCGGAGCAAGCTCGCCGAGGATCATCAGCCCGGGCTCGTGCGGATCGGCGAGCTCGCCGTG
This sequence comes from Kofleriaceae bacterium, assembly GCA_035472155.1. Classification (GTDB taxonomy): domain Bacteria; phylum Myxococcota_A; class Polyangia; order Haliangiales; family Haliangiaceae; genus JABFXX01. The sequence goes on along the minus strand of DATIPJ010000422.1, from coordinate 111 downwards.
CTCGCGGTGGCGGCCGCACGCGTCGCGCCATCGGGGCTGGTCTCGATGTACGCCGCGACGATCCACGGGCTCGCACTGCAGGCAGCGCCCGCCGAGATCCTCGGAAGATCG
>DATIPJ010000421.1:0-3297 GCA_035472155.1 Kofleriaceae bacterium | reverse complement strand
GCGGCAGTAGCCGCGGCGGGCAGCGACGGCGGCGAGCGAGGCCGCGGCATCGAGCACGGCGAGCGCAGCGCCGGCGGCGGCGACCTTCTGGGCGCGCTCGGCGACCGCGGCGACCTCGGCGCGGAACAGCTCGGCCTCGCGGGCGGCGAGCGTGTCCTCGGCGGACAGCACGCGGCGCTCGAGCTCGGCCAGCTCGGGCGTGACGTAGCGCTCGCCGGTCGCGATCGTCTGCTTGCGGATGTAGTGCGACGGGACCTTGGTCAGGTGGGTCTTGGTGACCTCGATGTAGTAGCCGAACACGCGGTTGTAGCGGACCTTGAGGCTGGCGATGCCGCTGCCCTTCTGCTCGCGCTCCTCGATCGCGAGGATCTCGTCCTTGCCGCCGTCGGCCAGGCGGCGCGATTCGTCGACCGTGGCGTCGTACCCGGCGCGGATCACGCTGCCATCCTTGAGCAGCGCGGGCGGCTCGTCGACGAGCGCGGCGGCCAGGCGGGCCGCGAGCTCGGGGAGCGCGCGGTCGGCGCATACCGCGAGATCGAGGATCGCCGGCAGCTCGCCGAGCAACGCGGGCTCGCCCTGGCCCGAGCGCACCAGCGCGATCAGGTCGGGCAGGTTCACCAGCGCATCGCGCAGCCGCCCGAGGTCGCGCGGCGTCGCCACGCCGAGCATCGCCTTGCCGGCGAGTCGCTCGAGGTCGGCGATGCGCGACAGCGCGCGGCGGATCGCATCGCACAGCGCAGGGCGCTCGACGAGCCACGCGACCGCGTCTTGCCGGCGGCGGATCTGCGCCACGTCGACCAGCGGGTAGAGCAGCCAGCGGCGCAGGAGGCGCCCGCCCGGCGCGGTCGCCGTGTCATCGATGACCTCGAGCAGCGAGCCCTGCTTGCGCTTGCCGATCAGGGTCTCGGTCAGCTCGAGGTTGGCGATCGCCGCCTCGTCGAGCACGACCGCGTCGCTCGGGTCGTAGATATGGAGCCGCACGACCGGCAGCGCGCCGGTCGGCTGCGTCGCGCGCGCGTACGCGATGGCGGCTGCGGCGGCCCTCACGGCGAGCGGGCGGTCGCCAGCGTCGCGCCCAGAGGGAGCGATCGCGCCGAGCTCGGCCCGGGCGCCGGCGTCGTCGGGCACCGCGGCCGCGTTCCACGGCACGCGATAACGCGCGTGGATCTGGGTGAGCGGCCCGGTCTCGCCGAGCAGCGATGACGCGGCGAGCACCTCGCGCGGCGCCACGCGGACCAGCTCGTCGAGCACCGCGGTCAGCGGCAGCTCGGTCGCGCACAGCTCGCCGGTGGTCGCGTCGAGGTACGCCAGGCCGGCGGTGCCCGCCTGTGGCGTGGCGCCCGGGCCCGGCTTGGGCCCCGGCACGATCGCGGCGAGGTAGCGCGGCAGCTTGGGATCGAGCACCTCGTCGTCGAGCACCACACCCGGGGTGACGATGCGAACCACCTCGCGCTTGACCAGCCCCTTGGCGAGCTTGGGGTCCTCGGTCTGCTCGCAGAGCACGACGTTGTGCCCGAGCTCGGTGAGCTTGGCGATGTACACCCGCACGGCGTGGTGAGGCACGCCGCACATCGGGACCGCGTCGTCCTTGCCCTTGTCGCGCGTGGTGAGCGCCAGATCGAGCAGGCGCGCTCCGATCACCGCATCCTCGAAGAACATCTCGTAGAAGTCGCCGAGGCGGAACAGCACGATCGCGTCCGGATGCTGGTCCTTGATGTCGAGGTACTGCCGCATGAGCGGCGTCTCGGCGGGGCTGCGCGCAGTCACGCCGAACCGATATCACGGCGATCCGACAGTCAGCCGCGTCAGTCGCCCGCAGCCCGGTCGGCGTCGTCGCGCCGCATGATGAGCGAGACGCCGGCGCCGATGTTGGCCCCGGCGTCGAACGACTGCGAGACGCCGTCGCGCCACTGGCGCAGCTCGACGCTCGGCGGGCTGGCGGCGGACGCCGGGGGCTGGATCAACACGAACGTGAAGCTGCGGCGCAGCCCGGGCCGGGTCGCCGGCAGCCAGGTGCCCACGTTGACGTAGAGCCCGCCGGTGCGCAGCTTCTGCCACCTCGGATCGTGGGTGTGACCAAACACGACCACGGGCGCGTCGACGAGCTTGCGCAGGCGCTGCGGCACCGAGCGCATCGGGATCTGCGAGGTCACCATGTGCTCGCCGAGCCAGCGCGTGGCGGCGAACGACAGCGCCGCGACGACGATCGCGCCGGCGATCGCCCAGCCCAGCGGCATCACGAGCAGGAGCAGCACGATCGCCAGGAAGCTACCGACGCCGATGCCGAACCGATCGAGCATCACCATGCGCCCCATGCGGCGGCCGCTGACGGTGAGCGGCGTGCGCGCGAGCCGGTCGATCGCCGCCGCGGTCTCGGGCGACAGGCCGCCCGTGCGCGCGACCTCGGCGAGCCGTGTGCGGTGCTCGCGCCGGCGGCGGTCGCGCCGCTTGAACGAGCGGTGCAGCCGGCGCGCCGCGAACAGCGCCTGCACGAACCGCCCGTAGGCGATCCACAGCCGCGTCCCCGAGCGGAACCCCAGGCCCGCGGTGTAGCGCATGTAGCCCCACAGCCCCCACTCCTCGATGCCGTGCGGATCGAGCTCGGGCACCGCCGCGCCCAGGTAGCGGACCGCGGCGTAGTCGGCGTTGTAGACCAGCCAGCCGTCCTTGGGGTCCATCGGCGCGAGGTTGAACTCGAACGAGCAGCCCTCGTCGTAGACGTGGCCGTGCTCGATCCAGCACACCCCGGCGAGGTAGACGAACCACGGCACGACCTGGATCCGGCCGAGCGCGCGGTCGTCGGCGCCGGCCGCGCCGAGCTGGCGCATCAGCTCGCCGACGACCTCGCTGGCGAGCAGCTCGACGTCGTGGTTACCGACGACGATGTCGATCCGGTGGCCGGCGGCGGCGAACCGGCCGAGCTCGGTGAGCAGCGGCCGGTGGGCCTCGCAGATCCGCCGCATCCGCTCGACCCCGGGCTGGATGCCCCGCCCCAGGCCGAACCGGCGCTCGTCGGCGGACTTCGCAGGGCGCTCCCGGGTCGCCGGGATCACCACCGACATGAAGTCGAACAGATCCCCGGCGATCACCAGCCGCCAGCTCCGACCGTCTCGCCGGCGCACCGTGTGGTAGCGCAGGAACTCGCGGAACGCAGCCGCCCCGAGCTCGACGGCGTGGCGGCGCTCCATCGACGCACCCGGCAGGAGCTCCTCGCCGAAGTGCAGGTCGCTCACGATCAGGAGGTTCGCAGCAGCCATGTCCGTGCGGATCTCCAGGAGTATGTTGGTTTGCGCCGCG
>DATIPJ010000420.1:0-14527 GCA_035472155.1 Kofleriaceae bacterium | reverse complement strand
TCGCGCGGTTGATGTTGGCGAGCACGTCGGCCTGGTCGGCGGTGACCAGGTGGACCTCGACGCCGCGCTGCACGGCGCGCGCGAGCGCCGCGGTGAACCGGCGGTCGCCGAGATACGCCATCTCGACGGTCAGCGATTCGCGCGCCGCCTCGATCAGCGCAAGCCGGTGGCTGATCATCGGGCACGAGTTCTTGCGGTGCGCCTCGCGGCTGTGGACCAGGAAGTCGATGCCGCGCGACGGGTCGAACTCGTCGAGCCCGGCCATCCGCTCGCGCAGCCGCGCGATGTGCGCGGCGCCCTCGACCTCGACCATGACGTCGATCCAGTCGTGGCGGTGGTTGTCGCCGATGCCCATCGAGCCGAGCACGAGGTAGCGATCGTCGATGATGTACAGCTTGCTGTGATCGAACCGCTTGCGCTGGTGCTCGACCCGGATGTTGGGGTGGGCGAGGATCTGCTGCGACAGCGAGTTCGGCCGCTGCTTGAACGAGCCCGGCGCGCGGTAGACCGCGCCGAGGAACCAGGCCTGAAAGCCGCGGATCGGATCGACGCGCTTGTGGAAGAAGCTCTGCTTGTTGCCGCCGGTGTACTCGTACACCGCGGCGATCTTGTCCTTGTGGATCGTGACCATGGCGCCGCGGTTGGCGGCGTCGAGCACGGCCTCGCCGAGCATGTTGCCGGCCTCGTCGTCGCGCCACAGAAATGCCCGGATCTCGACGGAGCGCTCGGCGCTGCGGACGCGCTCGATGATGTGCTGGAACGCAACGTCGCCCGAGCCCAGCACACGCACCGCGCCGTTGTCGCTCGGGCTCGACACCGAGTGCAGCGGCGCCGGCAGGCCGACGGGCGACATCTGCCGCGCGTGGCGTTCTCGTCGCCTGCGCCCCGCCCAAAACGGTCGCTGACGAGAATTGCTGCGCACCATCTAGCCATACGCGTAACCCGAGATCCGCGGGCGGTCAATGCGCGCTGTGATCGGGGCCGCGTGACCTGGCGGATCAGATGTCGATCAGGCCGCCGCTGCCCTTGGCCGGCTTGGTGGTCTTGCCCGGGCTGGTGTTGCTCTTGCCACCGCCGGTCGACTTGCTGCCGCCGGTGCTACCGCCGCCGGTGCTACCTCCGCCGGTGCTGCCGCCGCCCGAGCTCGACGGCGTGGCCGCGTGGATACCATCGCCGCTCGAGGGCGTGCTCTGCGACGAGGCATTGGACGACGACGATCGGCCCTTGCTGAGCTCGAACTTGAGGTTGACCGACTCTCCCTCGGCCTCGACCTCCTGCTCGATGTCCTTGAAGCCCTGCGCCTTGACCAGGACCTTGACCAGCTTCTTGGTCGTTCCCGGATCGAGGGCGATGTCCGCCGTCATGCCATCGATCGGCTTGCCGTCGACGAAGACCTTGGCGTTTTGCGCCGCCGCGTCCGGCTTGATCTCCACGATCAGCTTGATCGGCTTCGCGGCAGGCTCTGCGGCCGAGCCCGCCGCCGCCGAGCCGGCATTCGCCGCGACTGCGTTCGAGCCCGCCTTGGGCGCGTTCTTGTCGGGGATCTTCACGTTGGGGTTGGCCATCGACTCGGGCGTGAACGTGTCGTCGGCGCGCTTGGCGTTGTTGCTCGCCTTCTCCGGCGCGGCCTCGCTGTGCTTGCCGGTGCCGACGCCGAACAGAAGGCCGCAGAACACGCCGACCGCGAGCCCGGCGGAGACCACGACGGGCACGACCTTCGAGGTGCCTTGCCGCACCGGCCGGCGCGGCGCCATGCCCATGGGACCCATCTGGTTCATCTGGCCCATCTGCCCCATCCCGCCCTGCCCCATCGGCGCACCACCCATGTTTTGCGGACCCATCGGATACCCTTGATTTGCCATACGACTCCTAGAACCAACCGGCGATCATCATGCCGCCGAGCTGGGGTTGGACCCACGGGACCACGTCGAGCTTGGTGGAGATCGGCGGCGAACGCCGCGCGCGGCGACTATCGCTCGGCGCGCGCGCCGCGTCTTTAGTCGAATTCGTCAAGCGTCCTCGGTACCTGTAGAAGTACCAGCAGGCTGTGAAGCCGGCCGCAGCAACCGCCGTGATTGCGGCAGCATCGGCGAGGTGCGCCAGGAGCCGGCCGTCGGCCTGCGCATCCGCGCGCTCCGCGGGAGACGTCGTTCGCCGGGTGAACACCGCGTGTTCCTGGAGCGCGAGCCCGCCCAGGATTCCGGCGCCCGCCGCCGCGGCGATGGTGAGGCCACCGCCGACCCACAGCGGCAACCGCGATGGCGCCGGCGGCGGCGCGATGCGCACGACCTCCTCGGCCGCCACCGGCTTCACGGGCTCGACGACGATCCGGATCGGCTCGAGATCGATCGCGCGCTCGGTCTCCGAGCCCGGCTCCACCTGGAGCTCGGCCTCGCGCGGCTGATGGCCATTGGCCTGGAACGCCAGCGTGTACGTCCCCGGCAAGAGCACCAGCGGCTCGGCGAGCGGCGCCCGCCCGAGCTCCACCCCGCCGAGCGTGACCGATGCGCCCGGCGGCGTCACGCGCAGGCTCACGATGCCAACGCGCGCGAGCAGCTCGTCGAGCTTTTGCGCCGCGCGCCGGGCGACCTCGGTCCGCGCGCGACTGTCCTGCGCGACGAGCCGGAGGTGTTTGACCGCGCCGTCGAGCCGGCCGGCCTTCTCCTCGGCGAGCGCGAGCTCGACATAGAGGCCCGGATCGTCGCCGGCATCGATCGCCTTCTGATAGGCGATGATGGCATTGTCGAACTGCTGCCGAGCGTCGTCGGGGCGGTGCCGCGCCGCGAAGGAGACACCGCGCTGCATCGCCATCTGGCCGACGGCGAGCCAGCGCCGCGCGACCCTGGGATCCTTGCCCGCCGTGGCGTCGGCCGGCGCGCCCGGGTCGGCGGGCTGTGCGTTCGCGCGGCCGCCGGCGATCGCGTTCAACGCGACGAACGCGACGAACGCGATCGCGACCCGCGCGATGCGGTGGCCTACCATGCACCGAGCTTACTACGCGCCCATCATTCCTTGGCGCCGCGCCCGGCCGCGCCGAGCTTGGCGAGGTACTCGAGCGAGCGCAGCGGACGCCCGACCAGGTCGGTCACCATCGCGACGAGGGCGTCGCGCGCGGCGATGCGGTCGGCGGCGGCAAACTGCGGATCCTGATCGATCGCGCGCGCGGCGAGCGGCGTGTCGAGCTCGGCGATCGCGTGCAGGTAGGCCCGCGCCGACGGAGCGAACGGGCGCACGCCGGTGTCGCGGCTGCGGGCCGCGCACGGGCGGCAGATCGCGCCGCCGCGCTTGGGGTCGAACACCGTACCCTCGACGAGGTCGGTCCGGCTGCACGCGGCGCAGTGATCGATCGCCGGCCGGTGCCCCGCGAGATCGAGCAGCGCGATCTCGACCGCGCGCAGCGCGCCCGGCGATGGTCCGCCGGCGGCGAGCGCATCCCACAGCGCGACAATGATGTCGAGCGCATGCGGATCGGGCGCCTCGGGCGGCAAGAGCGATGCGACCAGCTCGGCGACATAGCTGGCGTGCGCGACCGCGACAACGTCGCTGGACAGCCGCGTCCACTCGCGCACGACATCGGCCGACTCGAGGCCCCACAGCTCACCGCGCGGCCGGCGGCCCAGCTGGTAGCGGCCGAGCACGAGCAGCGACAGCGCACCGGCGAACCGGCGCTTCGACTTGCGCGCGCCGCGCGCGACGGCGGTCACCCGGCCGTGCACGTCGGTGTAGAGCACGACGAGCAGATCGGATTCGCGCAGCGGCGTCGTGCGCAGGACGACCCCGAGCGGTGCGTCGTTTCGGTCGGGTCGGTCGGTTGCCGGATCGGTCAAACCTGCTTACTAGCAGGCGCCGACACGTCCGTCCCGCGCAGCGTCATGCCATCACCGCTCGCGCTGGGCCGCCGCATCAGATACGAGAGCGTGAGCGTCGCCGCGATCAGAAGGATGATCACCGCGAGCGTCAGCCCACCCTGGCGCGCCGAGCGATCCTCGCGATCGAGCAAGATCGGCGGCAGGAACGAGCGCCGCGGCGCCTGCTTCTCGGCGCGCTCCTCGAGCACCATCTCGGCGCTATCGGGATCGGCGTCGTCGATCACCAGGCGCGGCACGGCGGCCGACGGCGCGCTCGCGTACGCCGGACGGCGCCACGGCACGCTCGACGTGCCAGGCGGCGGCATGCGCGGCGACCAGGTCTCGCCCGCCGGCCTCACGACCGGCGACGCATCCGCCGGCGTCCCCGCCGCCAGCGCCCGGCGCTTGTTACGGCCCTTGGCGCGCTTGCCCTTCTTCTTCTTCGAGCCATTCGTCGACGGCGCGCTCGCCGGGATCACCGGCGAAACGATCGCCGCGGCCATTGGCAGCGCCGCCGCATCGTCGGCGGCAGCGAGCTCGTCGGACGCAGCTGCGTCGTCGTCGGAATCCGCGGGTTCCGCCGGCTCGCCGGTCGTGACATCGGCTGCGCCTTCCGGCGACACCAGCGCCTCGGAATCGACCGCGCACACCGGCACTGCGTCGGCCGGCGGCTCGACGGCAGCCATGGGCGCCGTGATCCGGCCCTCGTCGATCGCGCTCGGCGCGCGCACGATGCTTCCGGCAGCGAGCCCCATCGCGACCGCGAGATCCCCCGCGCTCGCACCGGCGGTTGTCCCCTGGCCGCCGTGGATCGCCTGTGCGGCGGCATCGGCCGTCTCCGGAGCCTCGGAGACCTCGACCGCCAGCATCTTGCGTGGCGTCGCGCGCGCGGACGTCGCGCTGCCCGGTGCCAGATCGGCCATCGCCTCGACGAGCGCGCGCGCGGACGGCGCCAGCGAGCGCACGGTCGGGATCATATCGACCGAGCCCAGCGCCGTGGCGCCACACGCGGCGTAGCGCTGCAGTGCCTCGCGCTCGTCGAGCCCCACGCAGCGCGCCACGCTGCGAATGAAGCCGCGCACGAACACCTCGGCAGGCAGCCCGTCGAGCCGCCCTGCTTCGAGCCGCTCGAGGATCCGAGCTTGAATCTTGGTGACCTTGGCAACGTCGTCGAGGCTCATGCCTCGCCGCACGCGCCCCGCCCGCAGCCACATCGCCAGGCTCGCCGGCCCATCATCGATGCGCGTGGGCATCGCAGACGTCGGCACCGCCGGCTCGGCCGACTCCCATGGAGCACTGTCGCTACGATCAGGTCGGCGCTCCATCGTACTCCGTCATGGATGCACACCCGGCGAGGTCGACGCGCGGAGCGAGTCGAGCCCGCGTCCGTCGGCGCGGCACTGTGAGGCGATGCAGCTCTTGGGCGAGATCTTGAGGCACGCATCTCGTGCGCGCTTCGCGTCGTCTACGAGCCCTTGCTGCATCCGCGTTTTCATCAGGTAGAGGCTTGCTTCCTGAGACCCGCACGATGGGTCATCGGACGTCGTTTGAAAAAGCTCCGCCGCTTTTTCCCATTCCTCACGAGCGAAGTAAACCCTAGCCAGGCGATAAGTTGCAACGCACATGTTGGGCTGGAACTGCACTGCCTGACGAAGCTCCTTCGCCGCGTCGACGTACCGGGCCTCGTGAAACAGCGCCCACCCGAGGTGGGCGCGGGTGAGCCCGGGGCTGTCGAGCCGCATCGGGTTGGACAGCGCCTCGACCAGGTACGTTGCGGCCGGTCCGTAGTCCTCGAGGAGGTTATGGACGACGCCGCGATTCGACCACGCCTCGCCGTACTCGGGGCTGACGCGGGCGGCCTCGGCGAAGTCACCGTCGGCCTTGTGCAGTAGCCGCTCGAGATCGCGCTGCGTCACCTCGGCGTCGAGCCCGGTCAAGCAGGTCTCGATCTCGAGCATGCGCTGGGTATCCAGCGCATGCACCATCGCGACCAGGCCACGCGTGTTATAGGCCTCGTCGTTGGCGGGATTGAACGCGAGCGCGCGATTGCACTCGGTGTCGGCCGCCTCGAGCTGGTGCTTGCGCAGGAAGTCCTTCGCGAGATCGAGCCGAGTCGAGCTCTTCGCCACCTCGCCCTCGTCGCGCTGCGGGCATCCAGTGACTGCACAAATCACGAGCAATCCAAGTGTCTTACGCCACATGCACTCGACCGTACGCAGAACTTTCATGACGGGGCAACTTACGAGCGATCGAGCGCGGCGATATAGAAGTCCTTCATGAGCGAGTCGATCACCCATGGGCCAGGCCCGATCACCCCCACGTCCACGCAGACGATCGCCGGGCTGTACGCCGAGACGTTTCTGCCCTCCGCCGCGCCCCGCGGAGTCGTCCTCATCAACCACGGGTACGCCGAGCACTGCGGCCGTTACCACGAGGTCGCGCACGTCATCGTCAACGCCGGGTGGGCCGCGCTGTCCTACGACGTCCGCGGCCACGGCAAGTCGCCCGGCGAGCGCGGCTACATCGATCGATTCTCGACCTACCTCGCCGACTTCTCCCAGATGCTGGACGCCGCGCGCAAGCTCGCGCCCGGCGCCCCGGTCGTGCTGCTCGGTCACTCGCACGGCAGCTTGATCACGCTGCGTGCACTCGCCGATGAGCGCCCGCCTCAGGTCGCCGCCGCCGTGGTGTCGTCACCGTTCCTGGCGCTCAAGCTCGCGGTGCCCGGCTACAAGCGCGTGCTCGCGAGCGTCGCGAGCCGCCTCGCGCCCAAGCTCGCCCAGCCCAATGCGCTGCGCGTCGAGGATCTCACCTCCGACAAGCAGAAGCAGGCCGAGCGCATCGCCGACAAGCTCTGCTTCGACGTCGCGACCTCGCGCTGGTTCACCGAGGCGCTCGCCGCGCAGGACTACGTGTTCGAGCACGCGGCGCGAATCAAGTTACCGACCACATGGTTGGTGGGGCACGACGATCCGATTGCAGATCCCGCGCGCTCGAAAGCGGTCGCGTCAAGGATCCCGGGCGCCGACTACCACGATATCGTCGGGATGAAGCATGAAGTGTTCAACGAGATCGACCGCGCCAGGCCGTTCTCGGAGCTGACGAAGATTCTCGCCGGAACGCACGCATCACCTGCGAGCGTTTCTGGTCACTGAGGCTTTCGTTTGGTCGCACTAGCGTCACCGCGCAGGTGGAACGCTGGGTTTGGGTGGGAGCTGACGGAACATAACAACGGTGCGGCGTTACGTCGCTGCGATTGCGACGTCAGACCTCCCGTCTATACTATCGATATCTCCGGGGGGTGTGGTGGTCGTGGTGTAAGCTGAGACGTTGTTCTTTGCGCTTATTGGTGCCCCGCGATCGTTGACCGTCAGCAGCCGACGGTTCGTTCGTTCTGGCTGCGGAGTCTCCCGCAATGAAGCTCTTCGCCTGTATTTGCAACCAACCTCAGCGACTGCCGGTCGCGCTCGCCCCGGTGCGCGCGGCCCTGATCGCCGAGCCTCCGGTGGCACGGTGGGGCCTGGGGTACATCCAGGGCGGCGACGTGCTGCTCGTTCGCACGCCGAAGTCGAGCGCCGTGCCCGTCGATCTGGCGGGGCCGCTCACCGCCGAGATCAAGACCGACTGCGCGATCGCGCAGGCGATGCGCGATAGTGGGCCGGCCCCGGGCGGGACGGACAACACGCCGCCGTTTCGGTTTCGCCGCTGGATGTACGCACAGACCGGGCTCGACGGGCAGCTGTTCGCCGAGGACATCGCGCCCCGCCTCCTCGAGCACATCCCCGAGTACCTGCGCCGCAACCTCAAGGGCCGCACGCCCGCCGAGCTGATCTTCCACGTCTTCCTCGCGATGTTGCACGACGAGGGCAACATCGACGATCCGAACCTCTCGCCGGCTGCGACCCGGCGCGCGCTCGCCGCCACGCTGCGGCTGGTCAGCGCCGAGCTCGCGAAGGCGGGCAAGGCCGAGGCGAAGATGGGCAACGTGGTGCTGACCAACGGGCGGTCGATGGTGGCAGCGCACCTCGATGATCCGCTGCGGCTCCGCCGGTTGTGGGTCACCGGCGAGCGCGGCGAGCGCGACGAGTCGTTCCGCGGCTACCTGCTGGTCTCGGGCGGCGACGGCGATCCCAAGGACGGCTTCGAAGACGTTCCGCCCCAGCGCGCAGTGCTGATCAGCCGGGACCTCCAGGTCTCGTTCGCCGACCTCGCTCCTTAAAGAAGCGCGAAAGAAGCGCGGGAAGCGCGCGCAGCCGTACGCTGCGCTGCGATCCGCTGCGCACCGGATGATCAGCGATGATCAGCGCGCGAGCTCGTGTGCCTTCACGCTCGCGGCCTTCTTGGCCTGCGCGGGCGCCTTCGCGAAGCCATCGAGCGTCTCGGTCGACACCGATTCGAGCGCATCGGCCGCATCGGCCCCGAGCAGCGCGCGGTTGGCGCGAACCGCCTCGACCCGGCGATCGAGGATCTGCTTGGCAGCCGCCATGCCATTGCGCTCGTACTCGCTCGCCGCCTCCTCGAGGGCTCGCGCCGACAGCGCCTTCTCGACCGCGGCCATCGTGGCGACGTCCACGCTCGCAGCCACGGCGCGTGGGTCATCGACCACGTCGACCTCCGCCGTGGTGTGAGCGGCGCGCTGCACGCCATCGGAGACCCGGTGCCAGCCCACGTCGATCTGAGAGACCGTGAGCGGGCCTTCATGCCCCGCTGCGATGGTCACGCGGAACACGACCTTGCGCGGTTCGCCTGCGCGCATGTCGGCGATCGGGACGACCACGCTGTCGCCCGAGCGGGTCATCGGGTAGCCGTACGCCTCTTCGATCCGGACGCCCGGCGCCGGCGTCGCCACCAGACGGACCTCGGACGCCACTGTCCTCGCCAGGCTACCCAGCTCGCGCGAGAACATGGCGGATAGCGCGACAGTGTCTTCCACAAAGTAGTAGCTACCGCGACCGACCTCGGCGAGCCGACGCATCGTCACCTCGTCGAAGTCGAGCCCGACGCCCACGGTGGAGATCGAGACACCGCGTGCAGCCTTGTCGGCCGCCAGCTGCGCAAGCTCATCTCGGTCATAGAGGCCCTCATTCGCCTGACCGTCGGAGATCAGAAGGATGCGCCGCACACTGCCTTTGGGAGTGCTGCGCGCCCCGGCAAAGCCGTGGCTTGCGATCGGTGAACGGGCCACTTCGTGAGCGCCGCTCTCGAGCCCGCACGAGATGCAGGTACCGCCGTCGTCGTCGATGGTCTCGATGGCGGCGCGCGCCGCCGCCTTGTTGGCGTCGGTGGCGCGTTCCATGGGAATCACTGTTTCTGAGCTGGATGAATAGGTGACAATCGAGAATGCGTCGCGTTCATCGAGCTGGCGAAGCACGGACAGCGCAGCTTCTTTCGCATTCTGGATCGGAGCACCATGCATTGATCCTGAGCGATCGATGACGATTGCGAGCGAGAGCGATGGCCTACCCATCGCGATGTCCGTCGCTGTCGGTGCCGTGAGCGTTACAGCAAGGTTGTGTTCTTGTGCTCCTGGCAGGATTCTCTGATTCACCAGACGTGCAGAGAGGGCCATTCCATCGTCAGCAATAGACTCCGTATGCGGCACTGCGCCTCGCGGTGACATCATACTGGCGGCAATCACGGCGCCCGCCGCCGCACCGATCACGAGGGAAGTTCGGATGGGATCGACCATCCACGATAGGACGCACGGGCCCGCCATGGCGGTCTAGGAACCTGAGGCGGCGTCGGAAAGCAAGCTGAAACGTTTCCTGACCTAAGATTTTTCCCTTAATGATTTCAAATGTATAACTCCTCTCAAACGGTCAGTGAGCTGAGAGATTGTATTGCGAGCACCTGCTACCAATCATCGCTTGACCCGTCGCGTCACCAATACTACATGGGCGCCATGACGAACGCTCAAGAACGCAAAGCGCAAGAGCGCCAGGCTCGTCGCCGCCGCATTCAAGAATCCGCCCGTACGGTCTTCACGGAGCGCGGATACGCGGGTGCATCGATCGAGCTCATCGCGCGCGCAGCGCAGCTGTCCGTTGGCGCAATCTACCTGTACTTCCGTTCCAAGGAAGACCTCTACGTCTCACTGATTGAAGACACGCTCACTGTGTTTGATGTCGAGATGGCTCAGCTCCGTGAGCAAACCGAGGTTGCGAATCGTCTGCGTGAAACCTGGAACATCCTCGTCCGCTGGGCCGAGAAAGATGCAGAAGGGCCGCGCATCCTGCGCCTGCTTGCGCAGCCGGCGATCCGCCCTCAGCTCTCGGATGAAGTCGTGTCGGCCGTATCCACCGGAGTCAGTCGCGTTCAGGACCACATTGGTGCCTGCGTGGCAGATGGGATTCACGCAGGCATCTACCGCCAGGTCAACGCGCGCGAGATTGCCGATCTGGCGTGGTCGGTCCTGCTTGGCAGCCTGGACGCCGCCGAGATGCACTCCAATGTCGGCCTCACGACCGAGCCGCTGGTGATCCGCACCGACCGAGCGCTTCTGCTGATCGAGAGTGCGCTCACCCCGCCCGCCGCGGGCTCGTTGCGCGCCGTGGCCTGACCACGAGCGGGTGCACGGTCAGAACCTCCGTGCGAATCGCAGTCCCGCAATGATGTAACGGCTCTTGTAGGTCCCAGCATTGATCATCACGGTGCTGGGCTGGTCGCGAATGGGTGTCAGCTGCGGGACCCTGGCGTCCGCCAGCGGCACGTCGACCTGGGAGAGCGCCACGAAGCCGGCCGCCGCGCCGATCTGCCAGCCGTTGGCTTCGTAGCCGCCGCCGAGGCCGATGAGGTGCTTGCTGGAGTCGACCGTGAGCACGGAGACGTAGCCGGCCGGGGCCGCCGCGGTCTCGTAGGAGTAGCCGGCCCCGACCATGTAGCTCGGGCCGTGCCACTCGATCCCGAGCGATGGTGCGAACGACGTCTGGTACTTGCGCGGGATCGAGACGTCGCCGATCACGTAGGTACCGACGCCCGGCGCGTTCTGGATCTCGACGCCATGGGGCGCGATGTGGATCTCGTCGTGCATCGACCAGAGCTCGATGTCGAGCGCGGCCTCGATGCGCAGCTCCGGGCGCGGCCTCACCTCGACGCCGGCGCGCAGCGTGGCGGGCAGGGTCATGGTGAGCGAGGATTCGTCGCCGACCACGCGTGCGCCCTCGAAGAACGCCGAGCTCGGCAGGCGGGCGGTGAAGGTCCCGGTGGCGGAGACCCGCGCGGGCGCCTGCAGCGCCAGGCCAATGGTGGCCTTCGGTGCCGCATCGTACTGCACCCCGATCGAGCCGCTGGGTGAGACGTAGTCGGTCTGGGTGTCCTGCGCGAGCGAATCGAAGTCCGGGTCTTCGGGTGCGCACACCGTCTGGCCCGGGCAACCGGACAGCACGATGCGCGAGGCGACCTTGGAGTAGACGTCCATGAGGGTGGCGCCAACCCGCAGGCGGTCGTTCACCTGGTACGCCGCGCCGATCGTGATGTAGACGAACGCCGACCCGGTGAGGCTGACCGACGCATAACGCTGCGCCCCGTTGTCGGCGTACTTGTGGAGGCCGGCGTAGGGCGCGGCGATGCCGCCCGCGATCACGAGCCGATCGCCGATCGCGAGCGCACCGGCCAGGGTCGGGATCGGCTGGCCGGGCTGCTGGTTCGACACCGGCGCGAGCTGGTTGCCGCCGCTGTCGATCCGCGTGTAATCGACGGTCTGATAGACGTAGGCGGCATCGAACAGCAGCGCTCGGTGGCCGTCGCCCGCCAGGTGCGCGAGCCCCGCGGGGTTGAGCCACAGGGCGTCGGCGTCGTCGGCCCCGGCGATGAGCGCGCCCGCGCGCTCGACCGTGCGCACTCCGCGCACCGGAAGCAGCATCCCGCCGGCGTGGGCGTCGGCCGCGCCGAGCACCGCGAGCAGGACGGCGGCGCGTCTCACGGGGTGCGGCCCTTGACGATCGCGATGAAGCGCGGCAACCCGCGCTGCTCCTCGCGCAGGAACGCAGCGACGTGGCCGAGCACGCTCGCGAAGTCGTCCTGGGTCCACGCCGCGTGCAGGTCGGCGCCCGGGCGCCGGCGATCGACCTCGCCGACGGCGTTGGCGATCGCGGCGATCGCCGGCACACCTGGATCCGCCGCGTCGTAGCCGCTGAACATCTGACCGGCGAGCCTCACGAGCACGGCAGCATCGTCTGCCGCGGTCAGCTTTTGCAAGAGCTCGAGCTGCGTCGCGAGGTAGGGCTTGCCCGGCGCGAGCAGCCGGCCCGCCAGGTGGGCGATCGGCACCAGGTCGGCGTCGTCGGCGAGCAGCTGGATCATGTCGGCCGAGGCCGTGCGCAGCATCGCGAACACCGCGGGTGAGGTCGTCTCATCGAACGCATCGTGCAGCAGCGCCTCGAGCGCCGCGCGCGCGTCTGGGTTCGCCGTGAGGGCGACCGCGAGGTCGGACACGCCCGCGAGCACCGGATGGGTCAAGACGTCCCGCGTGCTGGCCGGCAGCGTCTGCCCGACCCAGGTCGCCCGGTCCCCGCGCTGATCGTGAGCGTCGACCCGGCCGCGCACCAGTGCGATCGCCGCCCGCAGCACGGCGCGGGTGCGCGGGTTGGTGAGCTTCCAGCCACTGCCCGGGTTCGACGCCCGGAACATGAGGTTCGTGATGCCGGTGACCGCGCGCGGCCATGCGGCGCCCTCGGCGCCGGCCCCCCGTGTCACAGGTCCGAGGTCTCCGGCCGTCTGGCCGGAGAGCTCGGCGAGCCGCGCCTGCTTGCCTGCGGCCGCGTCGGCGAGGAGCTGCCACGGCGACAGCGTGGTCACCGGCTTGCCGTCGGCGGTCGTCGTCGTCGTGCGGCCTTGCCGGTCGGTCAGCCCGGTCAGCGGGTTGACGACGAAGCCGGCGGCGCTGGCGACGACGGTCGCGTACGGCTTGCCGTTGACCGTGATCGCGTTGAGCTCGGCGGCGGTGTCGACCAGCGCGGGCAGAAGGTCGCCCGCGAGCGCGTCGCTGATCAGCGGCTCCCACGACACGCCGTTCGATCCGAACGCGTAGTTGGCGCCCGCCGGGTCGGTCGACTGCGTCGAGGTCGAGCCAGGGCTCGGCCAGTGCTTGTGCAGGACCGAGAGCAGATCGACGAACACCTGCTCGGCGCCGTTGTCGACGAACGCCTGCGCGATCGGCCGGATCTGATCGAAGAAGCCGTTCTTCTCGAGCACGGGCAGCGTGCCGGCGTGCTGCACGCGATAGACATCGCCGTCGCGATCCTCGATCGGATCGAGCACGGTCGCGAGGAACGCGGGGGTCGGCGCGAGGAACAGCACGCGATCGAGCGCCTCGGGCGTGGGGTGGCGGCGGAACCCGGTGATCGTCGCCTGGCCCTCGAGGAAGCCATCGCCCAGGAGCGCGATGCCCGCCGCGAGCAGGCCATCCTTGAACTCCATCGTCGCTGCCGGGCGCGGCCGCGCGCCGCCTCCGCCGCCGCAGCCGACCGCGTCGCCGTGGTCGTTCTCGCACACGACGTTGCCGCTGCCGTCCTTGGCGAACGTCATCGCGCGGACGTAGAACGTGGCGAGGTTGTCGATCTCGACGAGGTCGCACTCGTCGAACGGGCCGAACAGCGGCAGGCCGATCACGGTCACCGTCGCGCCCTGCTTGTTGCAGAGCACCGCATGGTTGGAGTCGGCGATCAGATGCAGGAAGCGCTGGAACACGGAGCGGTTGAAGCCGCTGTCGGGCTGGGTGCGATCGGGCTTGTGCGCGAAGCTGCCGGTGACCGCCTTGGTCGACGGATCGATGTCGAAGCGATCGGTGTACGTCATGAGGTCGCTGAACCGCTTGCCGAGCTGCTTGGTCTCGGGGAGCTGGAGCGCCGCGAGCAGCGCGCGCACCAGCTGGGGCCGGGCGACGATCTGGCGCACCACCGGCATGAGGTCGTCCCACAGCGGCGCGCTGGCGAGGATCGCCGCCTCGGGGTGCGCGTCGCCGAGGCGCGCGGTCGTGATCGCGGCCTCGACCAGGCGCGCGAGCGCGGGCTCGTGGCTGGCGAGCAGCGTGTCGGCGAGCCCGAGCAGGTCGCGGACGTTCGGATCGCGCAGCAGCTGGCTGTAACCGTACGCCACGTCGAGCAGCGGCGAGCGCGTGACGTCGTAGCCGCGGTACGCGAGCGGCCCGGCGTCGAACGCGCGCGTCGTCATCATGCGCGGCCCGAGCAGCGCCGAGGCGCCGCGCGCCAGATCGAGCGCGATCCCGCTCGCCGGATCGAACAGGCTGGCCGCGTCGTGGCCGAGCGCGCCGATCACCGTGCGGTCGAGCGCGACGTACGCGTAGGCCCCTGCCCGGCCCTGCGTGTCGCGCGTCGCGGTGTCGCCGGCGACCGCGAACGGCGTCGCGGCGGCGATCGGCTGGCCCTGCGCATCGACGAACCGGCCGAGCACATCGACGTCCGCCAGCTTGTCGCGGTCGGCGTCGACGAACGGCGCCGGTACCGTGCCGCCGATCAGCGCCACGCGGGCGATCCCGCGCGCATCGCGCTGCACGAGCGGAACCGCCGCGGCCTCGGTGAGCTCGGCGCGCTCGCCAAGAAAGAAGCTCTGGGCGAGCGCCGCGGTGCGCTCGGGCGACGCCGCGTCCGCCGGCGCCGAGGCGTCGAGCAGCGTCGCCGACAGCGCCGCCACCAGCGCATCCCACTCGGCATGCGCCGAGC
>DATIPJ010000419.1:0-2801 GCA_035472155.1 Kofleriaceae bacterium | reverse complement strand
GCCCGGGCACGCACGCCGAGGGCGACCACTGTGTGCCCACCGAGCACGCGATCTACGAGCTCCGCGTGTTCTCCACCGCGCTCGAGGCCGACGGCCGGACGAAGGTGCCGGTGCTGTTGATCGGCACCCTGGCCGACGGGTCGCCGGCGACGGGCCCCGTGGTGCTGACGACCAGTCGCGCGTCGGGGGGCAGCTTCGTCAACGCGCACCCCACGCTCGGCGCGCTCGGCACGCTCGCGCTGTTCTCGCCGTGCAACGCGACCGCCGACGATTGCGCCGGACCCCTGCGGATCTCGCTCGCGCTCGCCAGCGATCCCGCGACCGAGGTTGCGCACCTCGACGTCACGCTCGAGGCGCCCGACGACGTCGCGAGCCCGGCGCCGTGCATGGTCGCCGACCAGGCGATGTTCTTCGATGGCAACGATTTCATCTTCAACGGCACCATGCTGGTGACCAGCGGCGTGTTCACCAACACGATCCTGACCACTCCCAGCACGGTGCACTTCCGGGTGAGCCCTTCCGACCCGGGCCAAGGTACCCAGTGGTTTCTCGATTTCGATAGCTCGCAACTGGGCGCGCCGCTGGCTCCAGGTGTCTACGAGAACGCCACGCGCTGGCCGTTCAACACCGAAGGTCACCCCGGCATCGATGTCTTCGGTAACGGCCGGGGTTGCAACAAAATTGCGGGGCGATTCCAGGTCCACTTCTTCGAGCTGCAGCCCGACAATCACACCGTGAAGCGCGCGCTGATCACGTTCGAGCAACACTGCGAGGCCGGTCCGGCTCTGCTCTCCGGTTGCATCCACATCGAGTGAGCGGTCGGGTCACGCCCCGCGCGGAGCGTCGGCCTCCTGCGCGATCAGCACGCGGCGCAGGATCTTGCCCGAGGCGCTCTTGGGGATCGCGTCGACGAAGCGGAGCGCGCGCACGCGCTTGTGGGGCGACACCCGCGCCTGCACGAATTGCAGGAGCTCCTCGAGGGTGGCCGCTGCGCCGCGCTTGAGGACGACGGCGGCCGCGGGAATCTCGCCGGCTTCGTCGTCGGGCCGCGGGTAGACCGCGCAGTCGGCCACCGCGGGGTGCTGAAGGAGCACCGCTTCGAGCTCGGCGGGGGCGACCTGCAGGCCCTTGAACTTGATCAGCTCCTTCACGCGGTCGACGACCCAGAAGTCGCCGTCGGGGGCGACGTAGCCGATGTCGCCGGTGTGGAGCCAGCCGTCGCGATCGATCGTCTGCGCGGTCGCCTCGGGGTTCTCGAAGTAGCCCTTCATGATGAACGGGCCGCGCACCCAGATCTCGCCGCGCTCGCCGGGCGCGACATCGGCGCCGGTCTCGGGAGAGACGACGCGGGTCTCGGTGTTGCCGATGAGCGCGCCGATCGACCCCGGCTTGTTGCGCGCCGGGTCCGTCGTGCCGAGGTGGGTCGCGCCCGAGACCTCGGTCATGCCGTAGACCTGGTACACCGTCGCGCCTGTGCGCCGGGTGAACTCGGCGGCGAGCTCGGCGCTGAGCGGCGCGGCGCCGGCGAGGGCGGCCTTGAGGTGCGGCAAGCTCAGCTCGCCCGGATACTTCGCCAGCGCGAGGAGGATCGGCGGCACGACGTGGAGCAGGGGCACTTCGTGGCGCCGCGCGAGCTGGATGTACTGCTCGAGATCGAAGCGCGGCATCGTGATGAGCTTGGCGCCGCGCGACAGCCCGGCGGTCAGGAACGCCATGATCCCGTAGATGTGAAAGAACGGCAGCACCGCGAGCACGGGCGCTTCGGGGATGATGACCTCGGCGTCGGTGACGGCTTCGATCGCGAGGATCTGCGCGATGATGTTGCGGTGGGTGAGCATGACGCCCTTGGGGAAGCCGGTCGTGCCGCTAGAGTACGGCATGACGGCGACAGCGTCGGGAGAGACGGCGACCTCGGGCGGCACGGCGGGGCCGCCGAGCAGGCTCGCAAACGGCTCGGCGCCTGGGGCCTCGCCGAGGACGATCACCGGCAACCCGGGCGCCGCCGCGCGGATCGCTTCCACGAGTGACGGCACGGTGACCACCAGCCGCGGTGATCCTACGCCGAAGTACTTGGGCAGCTCGTCGGCGGTCGAGAGTGGATTCACCATCATCGCCACCGCGCCCGCGGCGATGACGCCGTGATAGGCGATCGCGACCTCGGGCAGGTTCGGCACGACGAACGCGACGCGGTCACCGGGCGCCACGCCGCGCGCGATCAGCGCATGCGCGAAGCTCGCCGAGCGATCGAGCAGCTCTCCGAACGTGATTGTCCGGCCGGTCGGGCCCTCGACGACGGCGACCTCCGCGGTGCGGCCCGCGACCGCCTCGCGGAAGTACGCCGCCAGCGAGATGTCGGGGATCGGGCGCGAGGTGTAACGGCTCGTGAGCACCATGCACCCAGCGTGTGCTGGCTGCCCCCGCCGCGTCAATCGCGGAGTGCCGGCGCGCTACTTGTGAAAGGTCAGATTGCCTTTCTTCGGCCGTCGAGCGCGTGGCACGACGAGCCGGCGAGCGGCCACTCGCACGACAGCAGGCGAAACACGAGCGGCGCGGCTGCTGTCAGTGAAGCGTCGTCGGCGGAGCCATGCAGCGAGTGCGTGCCCGACACCGCGGTCATTCTATCACCCGGCCGTCGCGCCGTTCGGTGGTACCGTTGGCGCTCTCCGTGACGATCAGCCTCCACCCGACGGCCCCCGCCGAGGGCGAGATCGACCCGGCGCCCGAGCTATCGCGCGGTGCGCGCGTCGGGCGCTACATCGTGCTCGAGCGCATCGGCGAGGGCGGCATGGGCACGGTCTATC
>DATIPJ010000418.1:0-4450 GCA_035472155.1 Kofleriaceae bacterium | reverse complement strand
CTGGCCGGAATGGCGGTGACCGAGAGCCCGGAGCTCAAGGCCAGGCAGCGCCGGGCCCTCGCGCGCGACGCTCCGC
The DNA here is from genome assembly GCA_035472155.1 of Kofleriaceae bacterium. GTDB lineage: Bacteria > Myxococcota_A > Polyangia > Haliangiales > Haliangiaceae > JABFXX01. The sequence continues at coordinate 4,374 of DATIPJ010000418.1, read as the reverse complement.
GCTAGGTCGGCATCTCATTCCGCTGATCCCTCGGCCTGTCGGCGGTGCCTACGGAAGCTCCTTCGTCTTGCCCTTCTCGAACGAGTACCTGGGCACCTGGATCCACACGCCGTCTTCCTGCTTCGGCTCCTTGTGGATGCGGACGTCGGTGACCTCGAGTGTGCCGTTCTTGTCGACGAGCCAGAAGTCGAGATCGTAATACTTGTTCGTGCTCTTGTTCTCGCGGAAGTCGGTGCACGCGAAGTAGCCCTTGCCGTCGGTCTTGCGCATCGGCCGATGGATCTCGACGAAGCTCAGCGTGCGCTGCTCGCCGGTCTTGTCGTCCTTGAGCGTGAGCACGCCGTCCTTGGCAGTCCTGGCGATGTAGGCGTTGACCGCCGCCTCGATCTGCCAGCCGCGCTTCTCCTCGAACTCGCCGGGATGCTCGGAGGCGGGAATCCACCACCACAACAGCGGACTGCGCGTCATCAGTGTCCACTTGTCGCCTTCGCGCTTGGGCGCCTTGTGGATGCGCGCGTCGACGAGATCGAGCGAGTCTTCCTTGAGCCAGAAGTCGATGTCGTACGGCTTCTTGGCATCGGCCTTGGTGTGGAACTGCACGCAGACGAAGAAGCCGTAGCCGTGAATGCCGCGCGCCACCCGGATCTGCTCCAGCACGAGGTCCAGCGGCACGTCTGCCTGCACGTCCCTGAACTTGAAGACGCCGTCCTTCTTGATCCGGGCATCGAGGTACTTCTGCACCACGGCACTGGCGTCGTCGGGCGTGTGCTCGTCGTCCGCCCAGGCGGAGACAGGCAGGAGGCTCACGACGCCGAGTGCCAGCAGCACGGTTCTCGTCACAGCGCGCATGCGAGCTCCTTCCACGATTTCGCCCGATGACGCCCGGGCGTGCGCGCAGCGTACACCCACGCGGTCACCTGCGATCACAATGTCCGCAAGCGGCTCCGGAGCAAACCGTTATTCCCCATGATTTCGGGGCTCCAATGGCCATCAGCCCCCACCGGATTCAGTGACCGTGGCACATCGCGTGCTCCGTGATCCCTCGGAGGCATCATGCGAACGAGACAACACGCAGCCGCAAGAACCGACGACGTGGTGCGACCATTTCGCATCGCAGTCGAGCAGGACGTGCTCGATGATCTTCAGCGCCGGCTGGAGCGCACGCGCTGGCCGGCGAGCGCCGACGGCGATGGCGAGGATCTGGCGTCGAGCTGGAAGGCCGGAATCAGCCATACCTACTTGCGCGAGCTGTGCGACTACTGGCGTACGAGATTCGACTGGCGCGCGTGCGAGCAAGCGCTCGGGAGGTTCGCGCACCACACGATCGAGCTCGAGGACACCACCGTGCACTTCGTCCTCGCCGCCGGGCGTGGGCGCGCGCCACTACCGATCGTACTGACGCACGGATTTCCCGACTCGTTCGCACGGTTCCTGAAGCTGATCCCGCTGCTCACCGACCCGCCGGATCCCGAGGACGCGTTCGATGTCGTGGTGCCGAGCCTGCCGGGCTTCGGGTTCTCGACCGGGCCCGGAGCCAAGAGCGACCTGTTTCACGTCGCCGATCGATGGCACGACCTGATGACCGCGCTGGGCTACGAGCGCTACGCCGCACACGGCGGCGACTGGGGCAGCACCGTCACCGAGCACCTCGCGCGCAGCCACCGCGATTCCGTCGTCGGGATTCACCTCACCGACGTTCCGTTCTGGCATGCCCTGCGGCGGCCCGACGACGCCACGCACGCGGAGCGCAAGTACCTCGATGCGATCGAGGAGTTCCAGAAGTCCGAGGGCGCCTACGCGATGATCCAGGGCAGTCGCCCCCAGTCGCTGGCCGTGGGCCTGAACGACTCGCCCGCGGGCCTCGCCGCATGGCTCGTGCAGTTCTTCGAGCGCTGGAGCGACTGCGATGGCGACGTCGAGCGCCGCTTCACCAAGGACGAGCTGCTCACCAACGTCATGCTGTACTGGATCACGCGCTCGATCGGCACCTCGTTCCTGCCGTACTACGAGGTCATGAACGCCGGCGCGCCGCGCTGGATCGCCGAGGCGGCCAAGCAGTGGTTCGGAGCGACCAAGCGCGTGCCCGCCGGCTTCGCGATGTTCCCCAAGGACCTCTCGCACCCACCCAAGGAGTTCGCCGAGCGGTTCTTCCAGGTCGCGCGCTGGACCGAGATGCCGCGCGGTGGCCACTTCGCCGCGCACGAAGAGCCGGAGCTGCTCGCCGAAGACATCCGCGCCTTCTTCCGCCCGCTGCGCGGATGACCTAACGGTCCGGCGATCAGGACGAGGGCGGCTTGGCGGCGAGTGGGGTCGGGCGAGGCTGCTCGGGCGCCGCGGGCTTGGCGGGAGCCGCGGGGTTCGCAGGGTCGACCTTGCGGCGCTCGATATCGTCGTCGGGCTCGTTGTGGATCTTCTCGTCCGGGACGATCGTCTTCTCGGGCGGCACGACGTTCTCCTTCTGCTCCGGCTTGTCGTTGACCTTCACCTTGGTGGTGTCGCCGTGCTTGGCGAGCTTGACGGTCTCGATCTCGTGGCCCGAGATGTCGATGGCCTTCATGGTGAGATTGTCTGCCGTGACCTCGAACGAGAGGAAGTGGTGCACGGTGGCCTGCTTGATCGCGCGCGAGCGGCCCCAGAAGTGGGTGAGCTGGCCGCCGCCGCCGCCGCTGATCACGTAGTTGACGTCGGCGATGCGGAAGCGCTCGTACTGGTGCTCGTGGCCGGTGAGGACGAGGTCCACCTTGTGGCGCGTGATGATGTTGGCGAACGCGCGGCGGATCCAGAGCTGCGCGCCGCGCAGAGAATTCGTGTACATCGGGTGGTGGCCGAACACGATCACCCACGGGAGCTTGTTGTTGGTGAGGTCGTTGTCGAGCCAGACGAGCTGCTTGGCGTCGCGCTGGGTGGTGTCGATCGCCACGAAGTGGATATCGCCCCAGTTGAAGGAGTAATAGCGCTCGGGCTCGGGGAGCACGAAGGCCTCGAAGTAGGGGCGACCGAGGCGGGTGACGCGCTCGTGGTTGCCGATCGTGGTGTAGGCGGGCACGTAGCGCAGGAAGTCCTTGTACACGGCGAAGAAGTTGCTCTGGAGCTGCGCGGCGCTGCCCTGCTCGTAGGCGATGTCGCCGAGGAAGAGCATGAAGTCGAACTTCTCGGCGGAGATCCGCTGGGCGATCGCGAGCTCGGCGGCGCCGCCGGTGCCCGAGTCGCCGAGCGCGACGAAGCGGACGGGGTCCTTGACGCCGGGGGGCGCCGCGGTGGTGAGCGGGGCGAGCTCGGTGAGCGGCGCGCCGTCGGCGATCACCTGGTAGCAGTAGAGGTGGCCGGGCTCGAGCTTGGTGAGCTCGGCCTTCATGACGTAGATGTCGTCGGCCGCGAGCTCCTTGCCCGTGCGGTGCTGTGCGGCCAGGCGTTCCTCGCGGCGGTCGGCGTCGCCTGCGTACTCGCCCGCGGCGCGCACGACGAGGGCGCCGCCGGGGCCCGGCTCGCGCACCACGACGTCGCCTTTGGCCTCGGTGGAGCCCCATGCGACGATGGTCGAGGTCGTCGTCGTGCTCTGGAGGTACGGCTGGCGGGAGATGTGCGTTGCGCCACTCGGGGTGAGCGCGCCAGTTCCACACTTGGCGATCGACGCTCGCTCCATCGCCGTCACGGTGACCTTGCCGTGCCAGATCGGCAGGTGATAACAGCTCAAGAATACAGTGGGGAACGCGGCAATTCCGATCGAGCGCAGTCGCACGCCAGGGATTGAAGCAGGTCACGTGCCACGCGGGTGTGCTCGCGCGCCTCGGTGATCGGCTGGTGCGCGGTGCGCGTCAGGACGCGGCGAGTAGATCGAGAAAGCGCCGCGGAGCCTCCCGGGCGAGCTCGGTGTTCTGGCTGGTGATGATCGACCACTCGCCGCCAGCGCGCGCGAGGACGTGGAGCAGCAGGCCCTCGCGATCGGGCGCGGGCTTGCCGTCGGGGCCGGCGATGCCGCGCATGGTCCAGGCGACGCGCGCGAGGGCGAGGGTCGGCGTCAGGCTGCGGATCGCGGGGGCGGTGCTGGCCATGCGGGCGGTGGCGAACATCACCTTGTGGCGCTCGGTGTGCTCGCGGACGATCTCGTCGCGCCCGCGCAGGTAGCCGCCGAAGATGTTCACGAAGTCGGCGTCGGCGCGGTACAGCTCGCCCATCGCGACGAGGTCGTGGCGGTTCCAGGCGTCGGTGAGCGCCGCGATCACGCCCGCGATGGTCGCGCGCTCGGGGCGCGGCGTCGGGCGGGTCATATGGTGCGAGAGAGCCGCAAAAAAAGCCCCAGACGAGAACGTCTGGGGCGCCACTTTTACTTAAGACTGCATCGCTACTTCGCAGGCACCCAGGTGGTGCTCTCTT
>DATIPJ010000417.1:0-8189 GCA_035472155.1 Kofleriaceae bacterium | reverse complement strand
GGCCCGCCAGGTCGATCAGCTGTCGACCGCGGCGCGCCAGCGGGTCGCCGTGGCCCGCGCGCTGGTCCGCGCGCCCGAGCTGTTGATCGCCGATCAGCCGACCAGCGCGCAGGACGCCGAGGGCGCCGAGCTGGTGTGCGGTGCGATCTCCGACGCGGCCAGCCGCGGCACCGCGTGCCTGGTGCTCGGCAAAGATCCAGCCCTGCGCGCGATCGCCGAGCGCGACGGGTGGCGGCAGCTCGCGCTGGTCCACGGCGAGCTGCGGCCGATGGCCGAGATCGTCCGTGCCGGTGTGGCGCTCGACGATCTGCTGGTCGACGAGCCCGGCTTCGCCGGGCGAGGCAGCGCTGCCGAATGGCAGCGCGGGGTTGTCGATGTTGGGTCGGCGCCGGTGGCGCGCGATCCGATGGTCGCCGAACCGGTCGCGGCCGCCGAGCCCGTGGCGCCGATCGATCCGGTCCGGCCGATCGATCTGGTCGACGCATCCAATATCGTCCCGTTCCCGGTCGCTCGCTCGGCGGGTGCGCGATGACGATGCGCCCGCAGCGCCGGCCCGAGCGCGCGCCCGTGCGCCGCCGTCCGTGCGTCGCCGACGCCACGATCGCGCCCGATCCAGGCCCGCCGCCCGAGGCGGTGTTCGATCGCGTGACCGGGCCGTACGGTCCGCAGGGCCACCTCCCGGCGCTCGCGCGTCCGGGCTGCGAGCTCGACGAGGGCTCGTGATCCATCGCCTCGGGTCTGCGCTGCGCCGTACCCTCCGGATCGCCCTGCGGCGGCCGCGCGCCGGCGCGTGGTCGGTGCTCGCCCTGTCGTGCGCGCTGTTCGTCGCCGGGATCGCCGCGATCGGCGCGGCGTCGCTCGACCGCTGGGCGCGCGCGCACCCGGCGGGCGGCGGCAGCCTCGTGGTCTACCTCGGCGATGAGGTCGACGACGCGCGCGCACAGGCCCTGGTGGGCGAGCTGCGCGGCCTGCGCGGCGTCGAGCGCGCCGGGCTGGTGTCGCCCGCGGAGTCGGCGCAGAGGCTCGCCCGTGCGCTCGGCCCCGACCCGGCGCTGCTCGAGGGAGTCGATGCGACGAGCCTGCCGGCGTCGGTCGAGGTCAAGCTCGCGCCCGGGGTGCGCGAGGTGGTGGCGATGAGCCCCACGGTGCGCGCGCTGCGCGGCGCTCCCGGGGTCGCCGATCTCGTCGTCGAGGACGGCGGGCAGGACCGGCTGCCGGCCGCGCTGCTCGCTGCGCGCGACGTCGCGTGGCCGATCGCCGCCGCGCTGGCCGCGCTCGCGCTCGCGATCGCGCTCGCCGCGGCGCGGATCCGCTGCGAGCGCTCGAAGCGCGAGGCCCGCGTGCTCGAGCTGCTCGGCGCGCCGCCCGGATTCGCCGCGTTCCCGAGCGCGCTCGCCGGCGCGCTGCACGGCGTGATCGGTGCCCTCGTCGCGGCGATCGCGCTCGCCGCCGTGCTCGCCGGCCATCCCGCGCCGGTCGCCTCGATCGATCTCGCGCCGCCTCCCCCGGCGGCGTTCGCGCTCCTGATCGCGCTCGGCGCTGCGGTCGGCCTCGTCGGCGGCGGGCTGGCCGGAGTCGCGCGTGCGCGGTGAGCTCGCGCTGGCCGTCGCGCTCGCCCTCGCCGCGTGGCCCGCGGCGGCCGATGTCGTCACCCCCGCACCTCTGGCCGCACCGCCGGGGCCGGCCGCACCGCCCAACGTGCACGACGCCCTCGTGCGTCAGCTCGACGACGAGTCCAGCGCGGTCGAGCGCGCGCTGACCGCGGTCGCCGACAAGCTGTCCACCGCGCAGCTCGCGCGCACCCGGCGGCTGCGCGCCGCATACCGGCTGATCCAGGCGACGCCCGGCGACGATGCGATGGCGGCGGCCCGCCTGCGCGCCGCGGCGCGCCTGCTGCTCGACCGCGACGGCGGCGAGCGCGCCGAGCTGTCCGACGAGCTCGCGCGGCTGCGCGCGGCCAGGGACCGGATCGCCGGCGAGGCGGCGCGGCTGCCCGCGATCGCGCCCCCGAGCGAGCTCGGCTGGCCTGCGCGCGGCAAGATCGCCCGCCACTTTGGAACGCTGCCCCACGATCGCTCGAAGGCCACGCTGTCGCGCCGCGGGCTCGACATCGAGGTCGACGAGGGCAGCGCGGTGGTCGCGCCGGCCGGCGGCACGGTGCGCTACGCAGGCCCGATCCGCGGCCTCGACCAGGGCGTCGTGGTCGACGCCGGGAGCTACGTCGTGGTGCTCGCCAAGCTCGCCGAGGTCTCGCTCCCCGTCGGCGCGCCGATCGGCCGCGGCGACCGGATCGGCCGCGCCGCCCGCCACCGGGTCTATCTCGAGGTCCGCATCAAGCTCGGCCCCGGCGGCCTCCCGATCGATCCCGAGCCGCTGATCGGCAAGCCTCGCTAGGAAGCAGGTCGCTACCCGCGCGGCGACCGCCAGCGCGGGGCGCCCTGGGTTACAATCGCGGCGTGTCGCGCGCCTCGCACGCTGCTGCGTTCCTCGCCGGGGCCGCAGTCGCGACGACCCTGTTCGCCCACGCCGTGCCTCGCCCCGACGTCACGCGGTTCAAGACGCTCGATGCGTTCGCCCAGGCGCTCGCCACCGTCGAGACCAATTACGTCGACGCGACCGACGAGCGCAAGCTGATCTACGACGCCGCGCGCGGCATGCTGCACAACCTCGATCCCCACTCGACGTTCCTGCCGCCGAGCCGCTACCAGCGGATCCGCCAGGACACCGAGGGCGAGTTCGGCGGCGTCGGCATCATCCTCTCGCCCGGCGAGATCGACGAGGCGCGCCCCGGCGTGCCGCCGTATCCCACGATCGACCAGGTGGTGCGCGGATCGCCCGCCGACGTCGCCGGCCTGCAGGTCGACGACAGCGTGGTCGCGATCGACGGCGAGACCACCGCAGAGCCGGGCCACGAGAAGCGCGACGCCGGCGCGTGGGAGGCCCGCATGCGCGGCGCCTCGGGCACGCGCATCACGATCAGCATTCTTCGCACCGGTTGGCGCGATCCGCGCCCGTTCGCGCTCGTCCGGGCGCAGGTCAAGCAGCCGACCGTGCGCTTCGAGGCGATCGAGAAGGGCATCGGCTACATCGCGATCACGCGATTCTCCGAGGCGACGGGCCCCGATCTGCTCGCCGCGCTCGCCAAGCTGCGCCAGCAGAATGCCCTCGCGGCGCTCGTCCTCGATCTGCGCAACAACCCGGGCGGCCTCGTCGATCAGGCGATCGCGGTCGCCGATCAATTCCTCGACACCGGCACGATCGTCACCATCCGCGGGCGGCATGGGACCATCGAGACCCAGTCCGCGCACAAGGGCGGCGAGGCGGTCGGCGTTCCCGTGGTGGCAATCGTCGACCAGGGAACCGCATCGGCGGCCGAGATCCTCGCCGCGGCGCTGCACGACCACGGCCGTGCAAAGCTCGTGGGCGTCCCGACGTTCGGCAAGGGCACCGTGCAGACGTTCTACGATCTCGACGACGGATCGGGGCTGAAGCTCACCACGGCTCGATACTACACACCAAGCGGCAACTCACTTGAATCAAAGGGAATTATTCCCGACGTAACCGTGAACCCTTTCACTCCGGAAGAGATTGTCGTCGGCGCAGGCAACGGCAGTGGCGCGAGCACCGGAAACGATGCCACAATCAAACCACCAGCCGACGATCCACAGCTTGCCGCTGCCGTATCGCTCGCTCGGCAGGCCTTTCATAGCGGCAGCAAGTAGTCGACGTGACAGTTGTTTCGCAAAAGCTTGGACTGGTACAACCAACGAACGTGGGCGCTTAGGGACGCCTAACCGCGGGGACGCAACCGACGATGTTCAAGCTGGTGATCCAGGACGACGAGGGAAAGACGACGATCGTCCCTCTGATCCGCGATGAGATCACGATCGGTCGCAAGGAAGGCAACACGATCCGGCTCACCGAGCGGAACGTCTCCCGTCGCCACGCCCGTATTCTGCGCAACAACGGTGAGGTCCACATCGAGGACCTCGGCAGCTACAACGGGATTCGCGTCAACAACGCGCGGATCGCCGAGCGCGTGTCGCTGCGGGTCAGCGATCAGGTCCAGATCGGCGACTACAAGCTCTACCTCAAGGCCGAGGGCGCCGAGCAGACCGACGAGTCGCGCACGATGCCGCTCGAGCGCGTCGACGCGCAGGTTCCCACCGAGTCGATGAACGCGGTGACGCCGGCGGCGACCTTGCCCCACGCGATGCCGCAGATTCCGGCCGCGACCCAGCTGGTCGGCAACCCGAACCGCACGCTGGTCGCGATCGCCGACACCGATCCGACCGGGCGCACGATCGGCCCCGCGACCGCCGAGGCCGTCGCCGCGCTGACCGCCGCGCCGAGCGGCCACGGCAAGCTCGTCGTGCTGTCATCGAACTTCGCCGGCAAGGAGTTCGAGCTGACGCGCCCGCAGATGATCATCGGGCGCACCGACGAGAACGACCTCGTCGTCAACCACCGCTCGATCAGCCGCAATCACGCCAAGCTGGTGCGCGAGCCCGAGACCGGGCGCTACACGATCAGCGATCTGCAGTCGTCCAACGGCGTCCGGGTCAACGGCCAGGACTACGGCAAGGTCGAGCTGCGCCGCGGCGACGTGGTCGACCTCGGCCACGTCCGCCTGCGCTTCGTCGAGGCCGGCGAGGACTTCGTGTTCGCGCGCGACGCGGTGATCACCGACGTCCCGGAGGCCGGCTCGCGGCGCGGGATGATGGTGGCGATCCTCGCCGCGATCGTCGCGCTCGCCGCCGGTGGCTTCATCTACATGATGCGCAACGGCGACAAGCCGGCCGAGGGCAGCTCGACGTCATCGGGCTCGCAGGGCATGGTGACCGCGACCAGCGATGCCGCCGAGGCGGTCGCGTCCGGCGATCATCCGGCGACGCCCGAGGTCGCGCCCGATCCAAAGCCCGTGGCGGGCGCCGCGACACCGCCGACCGGCAGCGCGGCGACCGGGGCCGCGACGCCCACCGCCGCCAAGACCGGCGACGAGAAGGTCGTGTACGCGCACTGCACCGACCTCTATCTCAAGAAGGAATGGCAGGGGCTCGACGATTGCGCGACTGAGCTCGGTGCGCTCGGGCTCAAGGACAAGGCCAAGGAGTTTCACGACCAGGCCGTCCAGGAGACCCAGAACGAGGCCAATGCAAGCAAGGTCCGCCAGGCGCTGCGCGACGGCAACCTGAAGGAAGCGCAGGCCACACTGCGCGCCATCGGCGAGGACTCGGTGTACGCCAAGCCGACGCGCGAGGCGTTCAACAAGGCCGAGACCCAGGTTGTCGACGAGGCGCGCCGCAAGGCGAACGGCTTCGTCAACCAGCACGATTGTCAGTCGCTCAAGCGGCTCTATCAGCAGCACGCCGCGGCCAGCACCGAGCGTGTGGCTGCCGCCGTCGGCGCCTTCAAGTGCACTGCGCTTGCGACCGAACCGGCTGCGGCGAAGAACCCGCCCGCGAGCGGCGGCAGCGCGGTGGCGGCCGCTCCGCCGGTGACACCACCGGTGACGCCGCCGGCCGCCAAGGCAGGGCCGTGCGACGCGACGAACGTCGAGGAGGTCATGTCGCAGGCCGCGAGCCAGTACAGCGCGGGCTACGCCAAGGCCGCCCTCGCGCAGGTGATCAAGGCGCTCAACTGCAAGCAGGACGCGCGCATGTATCGCTTCGCGGTGATGTATGCGTGCGCCGCCCATGATCTCGCGACCGTGAAACTTTACTTCTCCAAGGTCCCAGTGACGTATCAGCCCAACCTCGAGCAGAAGTGTCAGCAAGAGGGGCTCAGCGTCCGCGGGCCCTGAGCGTCGTGCGCGATCGCCGGGGCAGCGCGCCCAAATCGCTTGTACCTCCGGTTATTTGATCCACTAGCCGGATTGGTCTACAACGAGCAAGCCCCAAGGGTGACCTGGGTTCCGGAGGCGACATGTACGTTCGCATTGCCTGCGCCGCAATCGTTGCCTCGATCGTTGGCGCCGCGGCGCCGATCAGCGCCGAGCCCGCGGGGAACATCGATCTCAACGTATTTCGGCCGGCGATGGATTCGCGCGGCTATCTCACCGTGAATGCGTCGCAGGTCCTCGGCGACAAGGAGTTCTCGTTCGGACTCGGCTCGCTCGACTGGGGCCACGGCCTGCTCAAGCTGAGCTCGGGGACGAGCACGTACTCGATCGACGACATCATCAGCGCGACCCTGATCGGTGCATTCGGCCTCCACGCGGGCCCGCTCGAGCTCGAGTTCGGCGCGTCGGTGCCGTTCACCATCATGAGCGGCGACCGCGGGCCCGACGTGGGCATGATGCAGTACAAGCTCGACGGTCAGGGCATCGGCAACATCGGCCTGCACTTCAAGACCCGGTTGCTCAAGACCAGCCGCCGGCCCGGCATCGGCCTGGGGCTGATCGCGAGCCTGTACCTGCCGACGGTGAGCCCGACGGATCGCTTCCTCGGCGAGGCCAAGGGCAGCGCGACCGGCGGCGCGAGCGGAAAGCTCGTGCCGCAGATCATGGGCATCCTCGACAAGGAGTTCGGTCGCACCGGGCGGCTGCGCGTCTCGCTCAATGCGGGCATCCGGCTGCGCAGCAGCGAGACGTTCGTCAACAACGACCCGGGCCAGGAGGCGGCGCCGATCACCAACGGCCGCGTCACCGCGAGCGCCGAGATCCCGTACGGCCTCGGCGTCGCGTACGCGATCGCGCGCCAGCGCTTCGATCTGGTCGCCGAGGTGTACGGCGCGCTGCCGCTCGGCAATCACGAGAATTACATGCCGCTCGAGGCGCTCGGCGGCGTGAAGCTGTACCTCGCGCGCAACTCGTTCCTCTCGCTCGGTGCCGGCCGGGGCCTTCTGCCCGACAAGGGCGCCAGCCCCGACTTCCGCGCGATGATCGGCATCGTCTTCGAGCCCAACATCGGCGATCGCGACGGCGACGGCATCAAGGATGACGTCGACAAGTGCCCCGACGATCCCGAGGATTTCGACGGGTTCGAGGATGAGGACGGATGCCCCGATCCCGACAACGATCGCGACGGGATCCCCGATGTCGACGACAAGTGCCCGGACATCCCCGAGGACAAGGACGGCATCGAGGACGAGGACGGCTGCCCGGAGGGCGAGAAGAACGACCGCGACGGCGACGGCATCCCCGACAACCTCGACAAGTGCCCCGACGAGCCCGAGGACTTCGACAACTTCCAGGACGAGGACGGCTGCCCGGATCCCGACAACGACGGTGACGGCATCCTCGACGTCGACGATCTGTGCCCCAACGATCCCGAGGACAAGGACGGCTTCGAGGACCAGGACGGCTGCCCGGACCCCGACAACGACAAGGACCGCATCCCCGACAAGGACGACAAGTGCCCCAACGAGCCGGAGACCTACAACGGCTTCGAGGATGAAGACGGTTGCCCGGATCGCGGGCGCGTGGTCGTGACCGACACGTCGATCGAGATCCTCGATGTCATCTACTTCGAATACGACAAGGCGATCATCAAGTCGGTGTCGTATCCGATCCTCGATGCAGTCGCCGCGACGCTACAAGGCAATCCGAGTATCCAGCTGATCGAGATTCAGGGTCACACCGACGAACGCGGCGACGACGCGTATAACCTCGATCTTTCGGATCGTCGCGCCAAGGCCGTGCAGAAGTACCTCACCGACAAGGGCGTCGATGAAAAACGCCTCACCGCACAGGGCTACGGTGAGACACAGCCGCTCGATCGCCGCCACAACGAAGCCGCATGGGCAAAGAATCGCCGCGTGGCATTTCTGATTCTGAAGCGCGCCACCGACTAGAAACTGGCGTGGTGCGTGCTCCGCGCTACGGTTGACGCATGCTTCGATTCCTCGTGTATCTGGTCATCGCGATCGGCATCGTGTGGTTCTCGACGCAGGTGCCGCTCGGCAAGCACACGCTGGTCGGCCACGTTCGCGCGATCTGGCACACCGAGCAGGTCCAGGACCTCAAGGAAGGCGTGAAGGAGAAGGCGGGCCCGGCGGTCGACAAGCTCGGTCGCGGAATGAAGGCCGGCTACCACGCGGCGACCAACGACGGTTCGGCGACGCCGGCGCCCGTCGAGAAGCAGTGAAGTTCGCGCTGACCGAGCAGCTGCTCGACGAGGCGCGTCGGTTCGAGCTGCGCTCGGCGTGCTGCGACTGCTTCTTCTTTCGCGCGAAGCGATGCGCGCACG
>DATIPJ010000416.1:0-1536 GCA_035472155.1 Kofleriaceae bacterium | reverse complement strand
GATCCCGAGACCGCCCAGCAGCTCGGCGAGCTCCCCGAGTGCCTCGACCTGCGGATGTGCCACCAGAGCGCGAAACCGCCGAGCCACGAGAGGCACTATATCGGTGGCAATCCGCCGCGCAATGGGTAGATCTTGGCGGCGCATGCAGGATGAGGTCACAGGAAATCTCGCGGGGCTCAAGGCGAGCGAGATCAAAGCGCTCGAAAGATTATACCGTCGCAGGGTCGCACCTGCCGAGGTTGTCTCCGCAGAGCTCGCTGTGCAGCTCGCTGCGCAGAGCGCCCAGCTGCATCGGCAGGTTGGCGTATTGATCGATCGCCGCGGCGCAATCCAGCATACGTTTGTTGGCGACGCTTCAAAAATCGTATTGCCCGACGTCGGCCGAATGCGTGGTGGCCAGGGGCGCTTCCGGGGCCTGCGACTTGTGCATACCCATCTGCGTGGCGAGCCGCTCACGCGAGATGACCTCACGGACCTCGCGCTGCTCCGGCTCGATGCGGTCGCGGCGATCACGGTCGATGCGACCGGGCGGCCGGGCAAGCTGTTCATCGGTCATCTCGTCGCCGACGGCGCGCCCGATCGGCCGTGGCGCGAGCTCCCTGCGGAGTCGCCGACCCAGCCGACGACGAACTTCATCGATCTGATCTCCGGCCTCGAGGCCGAGTTCGGCCGCGCGCGCCGCGTCGCCCCGGTCGATGCCGGCAAGGACCGCGCGCTCGTGGTCTACGTCGGCCTGGGCCGCGCGCGCGCATCGTCGTCGGTGGGCGAGGCGCGCGTCGCCGAGCTGCGCGAGCTGTGCCGCACCGCCGGCGTGAAGGTCCTCGACGTCCTCGTCCAGAACCGGCCCGAAGCCGATCCCAAGTTCCTGGTCGGTCGCGGCAAGCTCGACGAGATCCTCCTGCGCGCGATGCAGCTCGGCGCCGAGCTCGTGATCTTCGATCCCGATCTCACGCCCGGTCAGGCGCGCGCGATCAGCGCCGCCACCGAGCTCAAGGTCCTCGATCGCACGATGCTCATCCTCGACATCTTCGCGCAGCACGCCACCAGCCGCGACGGCAAGCTCCAGGTCGAGCTCGCGCAGCTGCGCTACGCCCTGCCGCGCCTGGTCGAGAAGAACACGATGATGTCGCGGCTCACCGCCGGTCCGGGCGGCAAGGCCGGCATCGGCGGCCGCGGCCCCGGCGAGACCAAGCTCGAGATCAACCGTCGCCGCGCGCGCGAGCGCATCAACCTGCTCGAGAAGCGTCTCGAGGACCTCGCAGGCGATCGCCGGCTGCGCCGGCAGCGCCGCAGCGATCGCGAGGTCCCGATCATCGCGATCTGCGGTTACACCAACGCGGGCAAATCGACGCTGCTCAACAGCCTCACCGAGGGTGACGCCCTCGCCGCCGACAAGCTGTTCGCCACCCTCGACACCACCGTGCGCGCCCTTCATCCAGAAACCAAGCCGCGGCTCTTGGTGTCGGACACCGTCGGCTTCATCAAGAAGCTGCCACACGATCTGGTGGCGTCTTTTCGCTCGACCCTCGACGAGGC
>DATIPJ010000415.1:0-8455 GCA_035472155.1 Kofleriaceae bacterium | reverse complement strand
CCGCGAAGTGCCTTCTCGGTCAGGGCGTCGGCGTCGGATTTGCTGATGCGCCTGTTATTGAGCTTCACCCCGGCCAGCACGTTGTCACGGATGGACATGGTGGGGAACGGGTTGGGGCGCTGGAACACCATGCCCACCTGTGAGCGGACAGCCACCGGGTCCACGCCGGACTCATAGATGTTGTCGCCGTCCATAAGTACTTCACCCTCGACCCGAGCGCCGGGGATGACCTCGTGCATGCGGTTCAGGGTGCCCCGCCGAGCAGTACGAGGCGTCGCGGATCGACGGCGCGCGCCGGTTCCAGCAGTTTCGCCACATCACCCTGCCGGCGCTCGCGCCCACCATGCTGCTGGTGACGATCTTGACCATGGTCGGCTACTTCCAGCTGTTCGCCGAGCCGTACGTCATGACCCGCGGCGGCCCGGCGCAGAGCACCACCAGCGTCCTCTATCTGATGTTCGACGAGGGCTTCAAGTGGTGGAACCTCGGCTACGCGTCTGCGGTCGCGTTCGTGCTGTTCGCGATCATGCTCGCCGGCACCCTGGCGCAGCTCGCCGTCGCGCGACGCTGGAGCCGGGCGTGAAGCCGCGCGCCGAGGCGTGGCTGGTCAATGGCGGGCTGGCCGTCCTCGCGGCGATCGCGCTGTTCCCGCTGGCGTGGATGATCTCGGTCTCGCTGATGGCGCCGGGCGAGGCGAGCACCTCACCACCGCCGATGTTGCCTGCGTCGCCGTCGCTCGATAGCTATCGCGAGGTGTTCTCGCGCGGGCACCTGGGGCGCAACCTGGCCAACAGCGTCGGGCTCGCCCTGGCGGCGACCGTGCTGTCGCTCGCGTTCAACGTCACCGCGGGCTACGCGTTCGCCAAGCTGCGGTTCGCCGGCCGCGACCTGGTGTGGAAGCTCCTGCTCGGCGTGATGCTCGTGCCGGCGCAGGTCGCGATGATCCCGCTGTTCCTGATGCTCAAGCAGGTCGGACTGGTCAATAGCTATGTCGGCGTGCTCATTCCGTCACTGGCCAATGTCTTTGGCATTTTTCTCGTGCGCCAGTATGCGCTGTCGATCCCCGACGAGATCCTCGAGGCGGCACGGATCGACGGCGCGGGAGAGTGGCGGATCTTTCGCTCGGTGGTGCTGCCCGTGCTGCGTCCGATCCTGGTGACCCTGGCGATCTTCGCGTTCCTCGGCTCGTGGAACGATTTCTTGTGGCCGCTGATCGTGTTGACCGACGACGTGCGCCAGACCCTGCCGGTCGCGATCGCGGCGCTCGCGCGCGAGCACGGCGGCGACAACGATCTGATGATGGCCGGCGCGGTCGTGACGATCCTGCCGGTGCTCGCCGTCGTGCTGGCGCTGCAGCGCTATTACATCCAGGGTCTGCTCAGCGGGAGCGTGAAGGGATGACGCGCGCGCACGTGCTGGCCCTCGCCGCCATCGCCGGCCTCGCGTGCCACCGCGCCGAAGGCCCGCGCATGCTCGACGCCTTCGACGACCTCACGCCGTGGCATGCCACTGCGTCCGACGGCGTGACCTCGTCGGTGCGCGCGGTCCCCGGCGTGCGCGGCCCGGCGATGCAGCTCGCGTTCGACCTCGGCAGCACCGCGGGCTATGCGGTCGCGCGCCGCGATCTGGCGCTCGATCTGCCCGGCGACTTCGAGCTCACGTTTCAGCTGCGCGGCGACCTGCCGGTCAACAACCTCGAGCTCAAGCTGATCGACGCCAGCGGCGAGAACGTCTGGTGGTACCGCCGCGCGAACTACGCCTTCCCCACCGCGTGGCGCGAGATCCGCGTGAAGCGCTCGCAGATCGAGTTTGCGTGGGGGCCGGCCACCGACCACACGCTGCGCAAGGCCTTTGCCATCGAGCTGGTGGTCAGCGCCGGCAAGGGCGGCGGCAAGGGCACCCTCGAGATCGACGAGCTCGCGCTGCGCGCGGTGCCGCCGATCACCGGCCCCGCGGCATCGCCGATCGCCACCGCGTCGTCGGAGGAGCCCGGACACCCGGCGGCGCACGCGATCGACGGGGACGCGCACACCGCATGGCGCACGGGGCCCGGCGCGCAGACGCTCACGATCGACTACGGCCGCGAGCGCGACTTCGGCGGCGCGCTGCTGTCGTGGGGCACCGCGTTCCCCCGGGCGTACGCGCTATCTGCCTCGCGCGACGGCCAGACCTGGCAGCCGCTCGCGAGCATCCAGGGGAGCGACGGCGGCCTCGATCCGATCGCCGCGCCCGAGTCGAGCGCGCGCTACCTGCGGCTGTCGATCCCCGAGGGCAGCGCGGCGGCCGAGCTCGCCGAGCTCGCGCTGCTCGAGGCCGCCACCCCCAACGACCTCGTCGCCGCGCTCGCCAGGCGCTTGCCGCGCGGCAGCTTTCCGCGCGGGTTTTCCGGCGAGCAGCCGTACTGGACCGTGGTCGGCGTCGACGGCGGCGGCGACCACGCGAGCCTGCTGTCCGAGGACGGCGCGCTCGAGCTGGCGACCGGCGCGACCGTCGAGCCGTTCGTCGAGAGCGCCGCCGGTACCACCAGCTGGGCGACGGTGCCCGAGATCGTGCACACCCTCGACGACGGCTACCTGCCGATCCCGAGCGTCACCTGGCGCGCCGCCGCCTGGGAGCTCACGATCACCGCGCTCGCCACCGGCGACGCTGCGCATCCCGAGCTCGCCGCGCGCTACACCCTGCGCAGCCGCTCCGACGAGCCGCAGCAGCTGCGCCTCGTGCTCGCCGTGCGGCCGCTCCAGGTCAACCCGCCGCTACAGTTCCTCAACATCGCGGGCGGCGTCCGCGAGATCCACCAGCTCGCCTGGAACACCCCGCTCCTCTCGATCGACGGCGCGCCGGCGCTCCAGCTGCCGACGCGGCCCGACGACGTCGCGCTGTGGCCCTTCCACGCCATCGGCTATCCGACCGCGCCGCTCGCGCCGGCCCCGCTCGCCGTCGACGATCCGCACGGCCTCGCGTCCGGCGCCTTCGGCTACGTCATTGCGCTCGCGCCCGGGGCAGAGCGGAGCCTCCAGATCCGCGCGCCGCTCGCCGGTCGCGCCCCCGCCGCCGACGCCGTCGCCCCCGACTTCGACGCCGAGCTCACCGCCGCGCGCGCCGCCTGGCACGCCAGGCTCGAGCGCGTCGGCTTTCGCGTCCCGCCCGACGGACAGCCGCTGATCGACACGCTGCGCTCGTCGCTCGCCTACATGCTGCTGTCGCGCGCCGGCCCGGTCCTGCGCCCGGGCACGCGGTCGTACGCCCGCGCCTGGATCCGCGACGGCGCGATGATCAGCGAGGCGCTGCTGCGGCTCGGCCACCCCGACGTCGCGAGCGATTTCCTGCGCTGGTACGCGCCGTTCCAGTTCGCCTCGGGCAAGGTCCCATGCTGCGTCGAGCGCGGCGCCGTGCCCGTCCCCGAGAACGACAGCCACGGCGAGCTCATCCACCTCGCCGCCGAGATCGCGCGCTACACGCACGACCGCGAGCAGCTCGCCGCCGTGTGGCCCCACGTCCAGGCCGCCGCGCGCTACCTCGACGAGCTGCGCCGCTCCGAGCGCACCGCCGCCAACCAGACCCCCGAGCGCCGCGCGCAGTACGGCCTCCTGCCCCCGACGATCAGCCACGAGGGCTACTCCGTCCGGCCGGCGTACTCCTACTGGGACGACTTCTGGGGTCTGGTCGGCCTGCGCGACGCTGCCTGGATCGCCGGTCAGCTCGGCGAGGACGCGACCGCCCTCGCGGCGTCGCGCGACGAATTCGCGCGCGACCTCGTCGCTTCGATCGCGGCCAGCGTCGCCGATCACCACATCCCCTACCTCCCCGGCGCGGCCGAGCTCGGCGACTTCGACGCCACCTCGACGACGATCGCGCTGTCGCCGGGCGGCGCGCAGCACCTCCTGCCCGCGCCGCTCCTCGAGGCGACGTTCGAGCGCGCGTGGCAGGCGCTCCTCGATCGCAAACCGGGCGGCCGGCCGTGGACCGCCTACACCCCCTACGAGCTCCGCCTCGTCGGCGCATTCGTCCGGCTCGGCTGGCGCGCGCGCGCCAACGACGCCCTCGCGATGTACCTCGCCGACCGCCGCCCGGCGGCATGGAACCAGTGGGCCGAGGTCGTGGGCCGCGACCTGCGCGAGCCGCGCTTCGTCGGCGACATGCCCCACGCGTGGGTCCACTCCGACTACGCGCGCTCGGTGCTCGACCTGTTCGCCCACGAGCGCGATGACGGCGCCTGGGTCCTCGCGGCCGGTGTCCCCGCCGAGTGGTTCACCGGCACCGGCTTTGCGATCGATCGCCTGCCCACGCCCTTTGGCCCGCTGTCGTACAGCGTCGCCGCCACCGCGCGCGCGATCACCCTCCGCATCGACGCTGGCGCCCTCCCCGCGGGCGGCCTCGCGCTGCCGTGGCCGCTGCGCGCACCGCCCGGCGCCACGTCCATCAACGGCACGCCCGCGCGCTGGCGCGGCGCCGAGCTTCCGATCACCCAGCGCCCTGCCACGATCGTCATCGCCCTGACCAAAGACCTCAAGGAATCCCAATCCCCATGACCGATCTTCGATTTCCCGACTCGTTCCTGTGGGGCTGCGCCACATCTGCCTATCAGGTCGAGGGCTCGCCGCTCGCCGACGGCGCCGGCCCGAGCATCTGGCACCGGTTTGCGCACACCCCCGGCCACATGCACCAGGGCGACACCGGCGACATCGCGTGCGATCACTACCGGCGCTACGCCGACGACGTCGCGCTCATGAAGTCGCTCGGCATGCAGGCCTATCGCTTCAGCGTCTCGTGGAGCCGCATCTTTCCGGCGGGCATCGGCGCCGTCAACGCCGCCGGCCTCGACCACTACGAGCGCCTGGTCGATCTGCTGCTCGCCAACGACATCCGCCCGATGATCACGCTCTATCACTGGGACCTCCCCGCCGCCCTCGACGACCGCGGCGGCTGGCTCAACCGCGACATCGCCGGCTGGTTCGCCGACTACGCCACCACCGTGTTCCGCCGCCTCGACGATCGCGTCGCCCACTGGGCCACCCTCAACGAGCCCTGGGTCGTCTCCGACGGTGGCTACCTGCACGGCGCGCTCGCCCCGGGCCATCGCAACCGCTTCGAGGCGCCGATCGTCACCCACAACCTCCTGCGCGCCCACGGCGCGGGCGTGCAGGCCTATCGCGCCGTCGGACGCCACGCGATCGGCCTCGTCGTGAACCTCGAGCCCCAGACTGCCGCGACCGACGACCCCGCCGACCGGGCCGCCGCCAACCGCGTCGACGCGTACATGAACCGCCAGTACCTCGACCCTGCGTGCCTGGGCAGCTACCCCGACGAGATGACCGACATCTTCGGCGACGCCTGGCCCACGTGGTCCGAGCGCGACTTCGCGCTCATCCGGCAACCCATCGACTACCTCGGCATCAACTACTACACGCGCGGCGTCAAGCGACACGACCCCGCCGCCTACCCGCTGCGCGCCGCGGTCGTCCGCCAGCCAAGCTCGACCTACACCGAGACCGCCTGGGAGGTCCGGCCCGAGGCCTTCACCCAGATCCTGACCTGGGTCCGCGATCGCTACGGCGACCTGCCGCTCTATGTGATGGAGAACGGCGCCGCCTTCTACGACCCGCCGGTCGCCGACGCGGGTCGCATCCGCGATCCGCTGCGCATCGCGTACCTGCGCTCGCACCTGCGCGCGGCCCACGCCACCCTCGCCGCCGGCGTCGACCTGTGCGGTTACATGGTGTGGTCGCTGTTCGACAACCTCGAGTGGTCCCTCGGCTTCTCCAAGCGGTTCGGCATCGTCCACATCGACTTCGCGACCCAGACCCGCACCCCCAAGGACAGCGCACGCTACTACGCGCGCGTGATCGCCAGTCGCGGCGCCGTCCTCTCCGAGCCGCTCGACGCCGCCGTCGCCTCGGCGAGCTAACAACGAGCCCTGGAGGTGCGACCGGCGGCCGGCAGCCTGCGAGGTTTTCGTTCCGCCTGCCGCACACTTCACTTCCATGAATCCGGTCGAGTCTCGGGCCGTGGAACGTCCGCCTGTCCAGCGCTCGCAGCTGCGAAAGATGCTGATCTACGGTGGGATCCTGGTCTGGGCCGCCGTGTGCGTGGTGGTCGGCACCTATCTGCTCGCCGGGCATCTACTGACCATGCCAGCGCCGGCGCCTACCGATCCGGTGCTCCACCGCGGCATCGCCGCCCGTCGAGGGGTCCACCAGCTCGATCGATGGCTGGTGCTCCACGTCGTGTACGACGAATGCGTGTGCTCGCAGCGCGTGCTCGAGCACCTCCTCGCCGATCGTCGCCCGCCAGGCCTCGCCGAGCGAATCGTCCTGGTGACCGAGCATCGCGCCGCACGGGCGGCCTGGATCGCTGCGATCCCGGCGCACGGCTTCGAGCTCGACGTCGTGACGCCCGAGCAGCTGGTCGCTGACTACCACATCGAAGCCGCACCGCTCATGGTGATCGTCGATCCCCACGACACTGTGCGCTACATCGGCGGCTACACCCCGCGTAAGCAGGCGGCCGACGTCCGCGACCTCGCCGTGATTGCCGCTGTCCAGCGCGGTGAGATCGTGGAGCCGCTGCCGACCTTTGGCTGCGCGATCGGTCGCGCCTTGAACTCGCGGCTGGATCCGCTGGGGATTCGCGCGAAATGACGAGAGAGAGGCATCCATGAAGCTCCGGAGTTATCTGTTCCTCCCCCGTGAGATCAGCGCGTTCGAGCACAGCTACCTGCGTCGCATGAACCGGATCGCCCTGATCTTCTTCTATCTGCACGTGCCCGCGTTCGTCGCGGTGGCCGCGCTGGCCGGTACCAGCATGCTGCAGGCCGCGGTGATGACACCTGCGGTGCTCGTCGGCCCGACCGTCGTGTACTACCGGCTTCGCAATCCCCGCGCGCTCGCCGTGGCGTCCGGCTTCACCGCGATGGTGATGGGCGGCCTGCTGGTCCATTTCGGACAGGGCCCGATGCAGATCGAGATGCACTTCTACTTCTTCGTGCTGATCGCGTTGCTCGCGGTGTTCGGCAACCCCGCCGCGATCATGACCGCGGCGGTGACCGTCGCGCTGCATCACCTGGCGGTCTGGCTGCTGTTGCCGTCGAGCGTGTTCAACTACGAGGCCTCGGTGTGGGCGGTCGTCGTGCACGCAGCGTTCGTGGTGCTCGAATCGATCGCCGCGATCTTCGTCGCGCGCAGCTTCTTCGACAACGTCATCGGCCTGGAGAAGATCGTCGCGGTGCGCACCGCCCAGCTCGACCAGCGCACCCGTGAGATGGCACTGGTGCTCGACAACGTCGGCCAGGGCTTCTTGACGATGTCACCCGACGGCGTGATGTCCGCCGAGCGCAGCGCGATCCTGCGCAGCTGGCTCGGCGAGCCCCCGGCTTCCGGCAAGTTCGCCGACTACGCCGCGGCCGTCGACCCAACGTTCGCTGCGAGGTTCGCGCTCGCATGGGGCGAGTTGTTCAGCGGAGCCAAACCCGTCGAGGTCGCCCTCGAGCAGCTGCCCAAGCACATCAAGGCCGGCCGTCATCAGCTGATGCTCGACTATCGGGCGATCGGCGATGACCACGTGCCCGACGCCGCGCTGGTCGTGGTGTCCGACATCACCGGCGAGCTCGAGCGCGAGCACGCAGAGGCGGAGCGCCGCGAGCTGATGGTGATCTTCGAGCGGGTCAGCATCGATCGCAGCGGGTTCGTCGGGTTCTGTCGCGAGGCCGACGAGCTGATTCGGCGGCTCGTCGTGGACGACGCATCGCGCGTTGACTTTCATCGCCAGCTCCACGCCATCAAGGCCAACGCCGCGATCTTCGGTATCGACAGCGTCGCGAGCATGTGCCATGCCCTCGAGACCGAGATGCTCGAGCATCCCGGTCCGGTCCCCGCGCAGGGGCGCCGCATGCTTGTCGAGTCCTGGCGCTCGTTCACCTCTCGGCTCGAATCGCTGCTCGGCCGGCGCGACCTTCGCCGGCTCGAGATCACCGATGACGACGTCCAGCGCGTCCTCGGAGCGCTCCGGCAGAACAGGCCGACAGCAGACGTCCTTCAAACCGTCAGCTGGTGGCGGCTCGAGCCGGTGTCACGCCGGTTCGAGCGCGTCGCCGAGCAGGCCAACCGCCTCGGACGCCAGATGGGCAAGGCGGTCAAGATCGAGATCGATGACAAGGGGATCCGCCTGGATCCCCAGCGCTGGACTCCGTTCTGGTCCGCGTTCGTCCATGCCGTGCACAATGCGATCGAGCATGGGATCGAGCAGTCGAGCGAACGTCGGCGGGCCGGAAAACCGGAAACCGCCACGGTCTTGCTGCGAGCGATAGTCGATGGCGCCGTGCTGGCGATCGAGGTCCGTGACGACGGCAAAGGCATCGACTGGGATCGGGTGCGAGCGCAGGCTCGCTCGCTCGGGTTGCGGGCCGAGACCCAGGACGAGCTGACCGAGGCGCTGTTCGCCGATGGCGTATCGACCAAGG
>DATIPJ010000414.1:0-1630 GCA_035472155.1 Kofleriaceae bacterium | reverse complement strand
GCCGACCTCTGCGCCCGCACCGGCGACCCGGCCGCGCCCACCTGGCGCACACGCGCCGACGCCCTCCGCGCCCGCACCACCGACGCCGCCTGGGACGGCGCCTGGTTCCTGCGCGCCTTCCACGACGACGGCTCCGTCCTCGGCTCCTCGCGCAACCGCGAATGCCGCATCGATTCCATCGCGCAGTCGTGGGCCGTCCTCTCGCGCCCATCCGCCGCGCCTCCCGACGCACCTCCCGCCGCACCGCGCGATCGCGCCGCCATCGCCGTCGCCGCCGCCGACGAGCACCTCGTCCGAGAATCGGACCGCCTGGTCCTCCTCTCCTGGCCTCCCTTCGACAGCACCGTCCACGACCCCGGCTACATCCGCGCCTATCCACCCGGCATCCGCGAGAACGGCGGCCAGTACACCCACGCCGCCACCTGGCTGGGCTGGGCCCACGCCGCCCTCGGCGACGGCGAGCGCGCCACGCGCATCTTCCGCCTCCTCAGCCCGATCCTGCGCACCGAAACCCCAGCCGCCCTCCAGCGCTACCGCGTCGAGCCCTACGTCGTCGCCGCCGACATCTACAGCTGCGCCCCCTGGGTCGGCCGCGGCGGCTGGACCTGGTACACCGGCTCCGCCGCCTGGATGTGGCGCCTGGGCATCGAAGCCATCCTCGGCCTTCGCCGCAGCGATGGCGCCCTCCGCATCGACCCCTGCATCCCGCCCACCTGGAAAGGCTTCGAAGCCTGGGTCCAGCACGGCGCGCACCGCATCCACATCCTCGTCGACAACCCCGACCACGTCGCGACCGGCATCGCCTCCATCACCCTCGACGGCGCCCCGCTCGACGCCCCCGTCATCTCGCTCGACGCCGCCCCCGGCAGCGCGCCCTCCACGCACGAGCTCCGCCTCCGGATGGGCCGCCAGCCCGTCGCCGCGCTCCTCACGCACACCGCCTGAAGTTTGCCATCGGCGGCCCGGTCGCCCGTCGACGGCGGCCATGCTCTGCTGTCTCGACGATGAGCGACGTGAAGCGCCACCCGATGACGTTGAAGCCCGTGCTCTACACGCTCCCCGGCATGGCCGAGGTCGCGGTCCAGCAGGTCGCGTACGGCGACGGCGTGACGATCGATGTCTACATGCCGCCGCGGCCGGCGGGGCCGGCGGGTGGCGCGGGCCGGTTGCCTGCGGTGGTGTTTGCGATCGGCTATCCCGATCCGGGCGCCGCGCAGGTGTTCGGCTGCAAGATGAAGGACATGTCGTCGTACGTCTCGTGGGCGCGGCTGGTCGCGGCGTCGGGGATGATCGGCGTGACGTACTCGAACCGCGTGCCCGACGACGCGCATGCGGTGATTGCGTATCTGCGTGCCAATGCCGCGGCGCTCGGCATCGACGAGGCGCGGATCGCGATCTGGGGATGCTCGGGCAACGCGCCGCTGGCGATGTCGCTGCTCGAGGGGATGCGGTGCGCGGTGCTGTGTTATCCGTTCATCGGGCTGGGCAATGGGCCCGAGATCCAGCAGGCGGCGGCGATGTTTCACTTCGCCGCGCCGGCGATGACGCTCGAGCAGCTGCCCGTGATCCCACTGCTGGTCGCCCGCGCCGGCCGCGATGAGATGCCCGGGCTCAATGCGCTCATCGATCG
>DATIPJ010000413.1:0-14311 GCA_035472155.1 Kofleriaceae bacterium | reverse complement strand
GACGTTGCCGCCGGTGAACTTGTCGATCAGCTGGCCGAGGAACGGGATGTTGGAGGCGTCCAGCGTGTGGCGACCGGCCGAGAAGCTGCCGATGAACTTGCCGTCCTTGAAGAACAGCGCGACCTCGTCGCTGTCGACCGTCAGCTGGGCCTTCATCGGGATCGTCTGATCCGGATGCTTGTAGACCCACTGGTCCTTGGCCGAATCGGGCCGGGCGATCGCCAGCTCGGCGACGCCACCCTTGATGAAGCTCATGATTCCCATCGTTCGTGCCTCCTGGGGCGACCGGGCAGACCCCGGCCTTGCTGATAGCACAAAGCGTAAGCATCGCTGCGGGTTCCCCAAAGGGCCAACGTTCTGATTCGATTGCTGGCTGCCAGGTCGGCGCAGCCACGTGGGTTTTTGGGCTACTGTCGCGAGCGGTGACGGCCCGCCGCTTGATCGGCATCCTGATCGCGATCAACGCGCTGCTTCTGGCGGCCGGCGCCGTGGCGATCCGCGACACCGAGCAAAAGGCCGGCAGCGGCATCCGCGTCGGCCTGGTGTTCGACGTCGGCGGCAAGAACGACAAGTCGTTCAACGAGGCAGCGTGGCGCGGCCTGCAGCGCGCGCGCGACGAGCTCGGCGTCGACATCCAGTACATCGAGCCGACCGAGGGCGCCGACCGCGAGATCGCGCTGCGCACGCTGGCGGCGCGCAAGGTCGACCTCGTGATCGGCGTCGGCTTCATCTTCGGCCCCGACCTCGAGCGGCTGGCGCGCCAGTTCCCCGGCGTGCGGTTCGCCGGCGTCGACTACTCGCCGTCCGAGGGCGTCGGCACGCTGCCCAACCTCGTCGGGCTGCGGTTCCGCGAGCAGGAGGGCAGCTTCCTGGTCGGCGCGATCGCCGGGCTCCTGACCCGCACCAAGGTCGTCGGCTTCGTCGGCGGGATGAAGATCCCGCTGATCCGCAAGTTCGAGGCCGGCTACGAGGCCGGGGTTCACCAGGTGTGCCCGACCTGCCGCGTGGTGTCGGCGTACGCGGGCACCGAGCCCAAGGCGTTCGCCGATCCGACGCTCGGCGAGGAGCTCGCGGCGGCGCAGTACAGCCAGGGCGCCGACATCATCTTTCACGCCGCGGGCAAGACGGGCGATGGCGTGTTCGCCGCGGCCCGCCAGCGCAACGCGAAGGCGATCGGCGTCGATTCGGACCAGTACGACGCCGCGCCGTGCTGCATCGTGACCAGCATGATCAAGCGCGTCGACGTCGCGGTGCTCGACGTCGTCAAGGACATCATCGCCGGCAAGTTCAAGGGCGGCCTGCTCGAGCTCGGGCTCGCCGAGCACGGCGTGGGCTTCGTCGCCGACGAGCGCAACAAGTCGATGCTGCCGATCGACGTGGTCGAGCACGTCAACAAGCTCGCGGCCGACATCGTCGCGGGCACGATCAAGGTGCCGCAGCAATGAGCGGACCGAGCGAAGCCGCGGGCGACACGCCGGAGGCGCGGTCGGCCGCGAACAGCGGAGCGAGGGACGCTCGGAAGGCAATGAGCGGAGCGGCAGGCGAGGGTGGAGCCGACGACATGGTCGTCGCCGAGCTCGACAAGAGCTACGGCACGGTCCAGGTGCTGCAGGGCGCGCGGCTGACCGTGCGGCGCGGGACCGTGCACGCGCTGGTCGGCGAGAACGGCGCGGGCAAGTCGACCCTGGTCAAGATCCTCGCCGGCGTGCTGCACGGCGACGGCGGGCGGCTGGCGATCGATGGCCGCACCGTCGATCTGCCGAGCTGGGATCGCCGGGCGGCGCGCGCCGCGGGAGTCGGCATCGTGCAGCAGCACGGCGCGAGCGCGGGCACGCTCAGCGTCGTCGAGAATGCGGTGCTCGGCGTCGAGCCGCTGCGCGGGCCGCTGCTCGAGCTCGACACAACTGCCCGGCGCCTCGACGAGCTCGGCAAGCGGATCGGCCTGCCGGTCGAGCCCTGGGCGCAGGCCGAGCAGCTGCCGCTCGGCGCGGGCCAGCGCGCGGAGATCGTCGCGGCGCTGCACCATGGCGCCAAGCTGCTCATCCTCGACGAGCCGACCGCCGTGCTCACGCCGATCGAGGTCGACGGCCTGCTCGAGACGCTGCGCCGGCTCGCCGGCGAGGGCACGACGATCATCCTGGTCACCCACAAGCTCGACGAGGTGCGCGCGGTCGCCGACGACGTGACCGTCTTGCGCGCGGGCAAGACCGTGGCGACGTTTGCGGCCAGCGGCGGCGATCGCCAGTCGCGGCTCGACGTGTCCGCCATTGCACGCGCGATGGTCGGCAGCGATCTGCCCCCTGCGGGCCGGGTCGCGGCGCCGGCGGCAGACGCCAAGCCGGTGCTCGAGCTCGCGGGTGTGCAGGTGGGCGACGACCTGCGCGCGGTCGATCTGACCGTGCGCGCGGGCGAGATCGTCGGCGTCGCTGGCGTCGACGGCAACGGCCAGCGCGAGCTCGCGCTCGCGATCGCGGGGCTGGCGCGGCACGCGCACGGCACCGTGCGGATCGCCGGCCGCGACGTCACGGGGGCGAGCCCGGCTGCGCGGCTTGGCGCCGGCCTCGCGCACATCCCCGAGGATCGCCAGCACGGCGGGCTGTGGCTCGACGCCACGATCGCCGACAACCTGGCGCTCGGCCGCGCCGATATCACCGGCCGGTTCCGCATCGACCGCGCGCGCGTCCGCGCCCACGCCGACAAGCAGATCGCCGAGCTCGACATCCGGCCGAGCGACCCGGCGGTGGTCGTCCGCGCGCTATCGGGCGGCAACCAGCAGAAGGTCGTCGTCGGGCGCGAGCTGTCGCGGCCCAGGCTGGTCTGCGTGGTGGCCTCGCAGCCGACCCGCGGTGTCGACCTCGGCGCGGTGGTCCGCATCCACGATCGGCTGCGCAGCGCGGCCAGCGCGGGCGCCGGCGTGCTCGTCATCTCGGCCGATCTCGACGAGCTGCTGACGCTGTGTCACCGGATCGTCGTCGTGCTGCGCGGCCGGATCGTCGGCGAGCGCGGCGGGGCGGAGCTGAAGGACGGCGCGGCCCGCGACGCGCTCGGAGCGCTGATGACCGGCGTGGAGGCCGCATGACCGCTGCATCCTCGACCAGCCCCGTCGACCACGACGCGCAGGGCCGCCCGGCGCGCGCGACCGGTCGCGCGACCGCGCGCCGCGAGCTCCAGGCCGCCGCGATCGCGCTGCTGGCATCGATCGCGATCGTCAGCGTGCTGATGCTCGTCGCCGGCAAGGCGCCGGGCACCGTGTGGTGGGCGATGGTGACGCGCACCGCGTCGGATCCGTACCAGCTGGGCCAGGTGCTCTACCGCGCCACCGGGCTGATGCTGACCGGGCTCGCCGTGGCGATCGCCCTCGACGCCGGGCTGTTCAACATCGGCGCCGAGGGCCAGGTCACCGCCGGCGTGCTGGCGTGCGCGCTGGTCGGCTCGTCGCTGCCGGCCAGCACACCGTCGGTGATCGCGATCCTGCTGTGCGTTCTCGCCGCGGCCGCCGCCGGCGGCGTGGTCGGCGGTGCGATCGGCGCCCTGCGCGTGTGGCGCGGCGCGCACGAGGTGATCACGTCGATCATGCTCAACGCGATCGTCATCGGGATCGCGCTCTACCTCGGCAACCGCTTCATCTTCCGCAACGGCACGACCACCGGCTCGCCGATCGCGCCAGGCGCCGAGCTTCCCCAGCTGGGGATCGGCGGCAGCACGGCCAACGCCTCGATCGTGATCGCCGTGATCGCGGTCGCCATCGTATGGTGGCTGCGCGCGCAGACCCGCTGGGGGCAGGCATGGCGCGCCGTCGGCCAGAGCCCCGAGGCGGCGCGGACCACCGGCATCTCGGTCGGCAGGGTCCAGACCGTCGCCATGATCGGCTCGGGCATGCTGGCAGGCCTCGCCGCCACCAACTTTGTCCTCGGCCACAAGCACGCCTTCGAGGCGGGCCTGGGCAGCGGCACCGGCCTCGCCGGCATCTCGGTCGCGCTGCTCGGCCGCATGCACCCGCTCGGCGTCGTGCTCGCGGCGCTGGTGATCGGCTTCGTCAGCGTGGCCGCGCTCGCGGTCGGCGACCTCGTGCCCAAGGAGCTGATCGAGATGCTGCCCGCGGTGGTGGTGCTCGCCGCCGCCGCCGCTGGACCGTGGATGCGCCGCGCGGAGGCCTCGCGATGACCGACCTGCTCGCAACCATCTTCACGCTCGGGTTCGTCGCTCAGGTGCTGCGCATCGCGGTGCCGTACGCGCTCGCCGCGATGGGCGGCGCGGTCACCGAGCGCTCGGGCGTGATCGATCTCGCCCTCGAGGCCAAGCTCTTGTTCGGCGCGTTCACCGCGGCGGCGATCGGCCACGTCACCGGCTCGGCCGTGCTCGGCCTCGTCGGCGGCATCGCCGCCGGCATGGCGGTCGCCGCGATCCAGATCGGCTGCGCGCTCGGTCTGCGCGCCGACCAGGTCATCGTCGGTGTGGCGCTCAATGCGCTCGGGCTCGCCGGCACGCGGTTCCTGCTCCAGCTCCTGTTCGGCGAGGGCTCGAACTCGCCGCCGTGCCCGGCCTACGGCGGCGCGGTCCTGGGCAACCCGATCGTCTGGCTGACCGCGATCGCCGCGGTCGGCGTGCCGTTCGCGCTGCGCCGCACCCGCTGGGGCCTCCGGCTGCGCGCGGCCGGCGACCGCCCCGATGCCCTGGTCTCCGTCGGGGTTCCGCCCACGCGCGCACGGTTCGCGGCGGCCCTGGTCGGTGGCGCGCTCGCCGGCGCGGGCGGCGCCCAGCTGTCACTGGCGGTCGGCGGCTTCACGGCCGACATGTCCTCGGGCCGTGGCTACATCGCGCTCGCGATGGTGATCCTCTCGGGCTGGCGCCCGGCGTGGGCCGTGCTCGCCTGCATCGGCGTCGCGGCCGCGGAGGCCCTGAGCATCGCGTTCCAGGTCACTGGCGTCCCGGTGGCGCACGAGCTCATCGCGCTGCTGCCGTATCTCACGACGCTCGCGGTGCTGATCATCTTCGGCGGCGACCGCAGGCCACCACCGCGCTCGCTCGGCAGGATCTGACTGACTACCAGCCGCTTGGGCCCGGATCGCCCGAGGCGCATGCAGGCAGCGAGCGGCCGGCGGTCGCGCACTTGGGCGCGCTGAACGCCGTCGGGCCGCCGAGACAGGCCGCGCCGCCCGGTTGCGACGGGTGCGCCACTGCGACGAGCGCGCCGCTCTGGTAGTAGTAGGTCGTCGGCGTGCCGGACTCGACGCGCAGGACCACGGTGAAACCGCCGCACGCGATCTCGCTGGCGGGACACAGCGCCGCGTTCTTCTCGGCGGCCGTGAGCGTGTCATCGCACGCGGTGGTCTTGCAGTAATCTGAGACTCCCGAGTTGCAGCTCATGGAGATGAGCTCGACCGCCGCACTATCGGCAGGCCCCGTGTTCTCCGAGCCGGAGGAGCACGCTGCCAGGAAAAGGACAAAGCCAAGCGTTCTCATGGGTTGTGTTTCGCACATCTCGCCGAGCGGAGCAATGGAGAGTATGCGCTCAGACAAGCATGTGTGACATGTATCCCGGCGATTCGACCCGCGCACCGAGCTTAGGTCCGCTCTGCCGATGTTCGAGCGCTAACGCAGCGTACGATTCTCGTCGGAGCGCAAAGCCCGGACAGGCGCTGGCGATCACATCTGATCGGGCGCCGCGATCCCGAGGAGCGAGAGGCCATCGCGCAGCGTGGCCTGCACCGCGCCGACGAGGGCGAGGCGCGCGCGCCGCGTGGCCGCGTCGTCGCACAGCACGCGCAGCGAGGCGTCGCCGTTGCCGAGCGTGTAGTAGCGCGAGAAGTCGGCCGAGAGCTGCAACAGGTAGTGGCAGATCACGTGCGGCTCGCACGCCTCCGAAGAGCGCACGACCAGATCGGGGAAGTCGAGCAGCCGGCGCGCGATCGCCCACTCGGCCTCGTGCGCGAGCTTGCCGAGGTCGACGCCATCGATCGAAGTGACAGCCTCGCCGCCCTTGCGTGCGATCGACGCGCAGCGCGCATGGCTGTACTGCACATAGGGGCCGGCGTCGCCCTCGAGCGAGACCGCGTGCTCGATGTCGAAGTCGATGTCCTTGTCGCGCTGGGGCGCGAGGTTGCCGAACACGATCGCACCGATGCCGACATCGCGAGCGACCTCATCGACCAGCTCGGGCGCCATGTCGGCGTTGTTCTCGAGGATCACCGCGCGCGCCATGCCCTGGGCGACCGTGAACACGTCGCGCATGAGCACGACGTTGCCCAGCCGCGTGGCCGACTTCTGGTTGTCGATCTTCACCAGGCCGTACGGGATGTGCTCGCAGCGCCCGGCCCACGCGTGCCCCATCAGGCCGAGCAGCTTGAACAGCTGGCGGAAGTGGAGCGACTGGCCGCGATCGACGACGTAGAGCGACCGCGTGAAGTGGTAGTTGTTCCAGTAGTACTCGGCATTGGCGACATCGCGCGTGGCGTACAGCGAGGTGCCATCGCGCGTGCGGAGCAGGATCGGGTTGTCCTCGCCGGGCAGCACCACCACGAGCGCGCCCTGGCTCTCCTGCGACAGGCCCTTCTCCGCGAGTGTGTCGAGGATGCGCGGCAGGTCGGGCTCGTACGCCGACTCGCCGCGGACCTCGTCATACTCGATGCCGAGGATCTCGTAGACCCCCTGGAACTCGGCCCATGACACGTCGCGGAAGCGCTGCCACAGGGCGCGCGCCTCGGGGTCGCCGTCCTCGAGCCGCTTGAACCACGTGCGACCCTCCTGC
Organism: Kofleriaceae bacterium; assembly: GCA_035472155.1. GTDB lineage: Bacteria > Myxococcota_A > Polyangia > Haliangiales > Haliangiaceae > JABFXX01. Next base: position 7,563 of record DATIPJ010000413.1, on the reverse strand, counting down.
TCGAGGGCAGGGTCCTCCTTCATCGCGGCGCGGAACCGGACATAGAGCGCGTTGAGTCCGGTGATGTCGACCGGGTCGATCGGGCCCCACTTGGCCCACGCCGCGAGCAGCATGCCGTGGGTGGTGCCCCAGTCGCCGAGGAAGTTGTTGCCGATGACGCGGTAGCCGAGCGCGCGGAAGGTCTGCGCGAGCGCGTGGCCGACCGCCGTGCCGCGGACATGGTGATAGGCGAGGTGCTTGGAGATGTTCGGCGAGCCGTAGTCGATGCAGACCGTCTTGCCAGTGCCCAGCTCGCCCGGGATCAGGCGGCTGCGCAGCGCGCTGTCGACCAGCCAGCGGTAGGTCGCCGTGCGATCGGCGCGGAAGTTGACGAACGGGCCGGCGGCGGTGGCGCTGGCGAGGAGCTCGGTCGGGGTGAACGCGGCCGCGATCGCGCGCGCGACCTCGGCCGGGTTCTGCTTGCGGGCGCGGGCGATCGCGAAGCAGCCGACGGCGAGATCACCGAGCTCGGGGCGCGGCGGGGCCTCGACCTTGAGGTCGGTCGCGGCGATGCCCGCGTGAGTTGCGACCACCTCTGCTGCGGCGCGATGCAGAGGTGTGTAATGCGTGGCCATGAGAGAGAGACGTTAGCATCGATCTTCGTACGTGGCGGGCGCGCTCCGCCAAAAGGCCCACGGATTCTCGGCAGTTGAATTGACCCTTCGCCGAGGGGCGTGCTACCAACGATCGTGCACGACGCCTCGGGCTCGGCCGCAGTCGCACGTAGCACCCAGACCTTTGGCAGACCTTTGGGGGAGGAACCCAAGTGAGCAAGATTGTTTTGTGCGTCGATGACAGCGCGACGATGCAGCAGGTCGCGGATATCACGTTCCGCGGCACCGAGTTCACGTATGTCGGCGCGCGTGGCTACGACGAGGGTCTCGACAAGGCCCGCAGCCAGAAGCCGACCGTCGTGCTCGCCGATTCGCACATGCCGGGGCACGGCAAGTCGGGCTACGACCTCTGCCTCGCGCTCAAGTCGGATCCGGGCACGGCCCACGTTCCGGTCGTGATCCTCGTCGGGAACTCTGCGCCGTACGACAACGTTCGCGGCATCCAGGTCGGTGCGGACGCCAACCTGCCCAAGCCGTGGGACACCCAGACGATGCTCGAGAAGGTCACCGAGATCGTCGGCAAGGCGGCGAGCGGCGTGGCAAGACCGGGCCAGGTCGCGGTCTCCGTGGCGGCTCCCGCGGCGGCAGCCGCTGCACCGGCCGCGTCGGGCAAAGGCGTGCCCGCACCGGTTCCGGTAGCGGCCGCAGCATCGGCCGCGATGCCCCCGCGCTCGGCCACGATCATGGGGATGCCGACGATCAAGATGCCGGCGGGCGGGAGCGGCCCCGGCACCCAGCCGCCGATGCCCGCGGCAGCCATGGCCGCCGCGCCGCCGAGCAAGACCAACGTCATGGCGGTACCGCCGATCTCGCCGGTCTCGAGCAACAGCCCGGGCGCCGTACCATCGATCCGCTCGCCTGCGCCCCCGCCACCGGCCCAGGCCGCGACCGGGATGGCACCGTCGAGCGCGATGAGCCGCGCGCCGATGGTGAGCGGCACGCCGACCCGGCGCTCGCAGCTGGTCGAGCGCACGCTCGCGAAGATGGCGGCCCGGCTCGCCGAGGCGTCGGGGCTCGAGCCCGGCAGTCCCGAGCTTGCGGCGCTGCTCAAGCTGTCGATCGAGGTCGTCGAGCGCATCGTCTGGGAGGTCGTGCCCGACCTTGCCGAGCAGATCATCCGCGAGAATCTTCACGACCTCACGGCGCGCCGCAGCTGACACACGAGTCGTCGGCCGCGGGGCCAGCGAGCACTCGGTCGTGCTAGCGTCTCGTCGTGACGTCGTCGGCGCTACCCAAGCAGTACGATCCTTCAGATGTCGAGCCCAGATGGCGGAGGTTCTGGCTCGAGAACGGCTTCTTCCACGCGGATGAGGCGAGCCCGACGGTACCGTACGCGATCACGCTGCCGCCGCCGAACGTGACCGGGTCGCTGCACATCGGGCACGCGCTCGGGTCGACGCTGCAGGACATCTTGATCCGCTGGAAGCGGATGCAGGGCTTCAACGCGATGTGGATGCCCGGGATCGATCACGCATCGATCGCGGTGCACGTGCTGCTCGAGACCGATCTCAAGCGGCGCGGCGGCAAGACCCGGTTCGATCTGGGGCGCGAGGAGTTCATGCGCCAGGCCTGGGCCTGGAAGGAGCGCAGCGGCCACCGGATCAGCGAGCAGGAGAAGCTGATGGGCTTCTCGCTCGACTGGCCGCGCGAGCGCTTCACGATGGACGAGCGCGCCAACAAGGCCGTGATCGAGGCGTTCGTGCGGCTCTACGAGGACGGTCTGATCTTCCGCGCCAAGCGGATGATCAACTGGGACCCGGTCAGCGAGACCGTGGTGTCCGACCTCGAGGTCGATACGGTCGAGGAGAACGGCTCGCTCTGGGAGCTGAGGTATCCACTGACAGACGGCAGCGGCGAGCTCATCGTCGCGACCACGCGGCCCGAGACCATGCTCGGCGATACCGCCGTCGCGGTGCACGCCAAGGACCCGCGCTACCTGCACCTGCACGGCAAGGAGATCGAGCTGCCGCTCACCGGGCGGCGGATCCCGATCGTGCCGATCGACATCATGCGCGACGGCAAGCCGTGGCCCGACCCGGAGTTCGGCTCGGGCGCGGTCAAGGTCACGCCGGCGCACGACCCGAGCGACTACGAGGTCTCGCAGATCGCGAGCCTGCCGATCCTGCAGGTCATCGACGCCAAGGGCCGCATGTGCGCGCCCGCGCCGGCCAAGTACATCGGGCTCACCGTCGAGGAGGCGCGCAAGGCGGTGGTCGCCGACCTCGAGGAGGTCGGCCGGCTCGGCGAGGTCAAGCCGTACCGCGTGCCGCGCGGCCGGAGCCAGCGCTCGGGCGCGGTGATCGAGCCCATGCTGATGGAGCAGTGGTGGGTCAAGGCGGCGCCGCTCGCCGAGAAGGCCGCCGCCGCCGTCGAGCAGGGCAAGACCAAGTTCGTCCCCGAGCACGAGACCAAGACGTTCATGCACTGGATGAACAACATCAAGGACTGGTGCATCTCGCGCCAGCTCTGGTGGGGGCATCGCATCCCGGCGTGGCACTGCGCGTGCGGCGCGTTCACGGTGGCGCGCGCGGCCCCCGAGGCGTGCGGGACGTGCGGCGGCAAGGAGCTCAAGCAGGACGAGGACATCCTCGACACCTGGTTCAGCTCGGGGCTCTGGCCGTTTTCGACGCTGGGCTGGCCCGACAAGACGCGGGATCTGGCGACGTTCTATCCCAACAACGTCCTCTGCACCGGGCCCGACATCATCTTCTTCTGGGTCGCGCGCATGATGATGATGGGGCTCCACTTCATGGGCAAGGTGCCGTTCCGAACGGTGTACCTGACGTCGATCGTCACCGACGAGAACGGCGTCAAGATGTCCAAGACCAAGGGCAACGGCATCGACCCGCTCGACGTCGTGCACGGCGCTGCGCTCGAGCAGCTCCTGGAGCGCGTCGACGTCGAGAAACCGCCGGGCGACCTCGAGGCGATCAAGCGGCTGGTGCGCAAGAACTTCCCCAAGGGCGTGCCGCCGATGGGCGCCGATGCGCTGCGCTTCGCGTTCGCGGCGCTCAACACGTCGCAGCGCATCCGGCTCAGCGTCGATCGTGTTGAAAAATACCGCAACTTCATCAACAAGCTGTGGAACGCATCGCGGTTCGCGCTGATGAACCTCGACGGCTACGACCCCGAGCGCTTCGAGGCCCAGCTGTCGACGCCGGCCGGCCGCGCCGCGCTCGGCATGGCGGAGCGCTGGATCCTGTCGCGGCTGCAGGCCGTGGTGAGCGATGTCGACGGCTCGCTCGAGTCCTTCCGGTTCAACGACGCGGCCGGCGCGATCTTCCACTTCGTGTGGGATGAGCTGTGCGACTGGTACATCGAGATCGCCAAGCCGCACCTCTACATGAGCGCCGAGGTCGAGCAGGACGCTGCCCGCAACGCGCGCCGGCACGTCGTGCAGGGCGTGCTGGCGACGGCGCTCGAGACCACGATGCGGCTCATGCACCCGTTCTCGCCGTTCGTCACCGAGGAGATCTGGCAGAAGCTGCCCAAGCCGCCGCAGCTGCCGGGCTCGCTGATGATCACCGTGTTTCCGCGCAGCGACGCGTCGTGGATCGACCCGGCCTCGGAGGCCGAGATGCAGCTCCTGCAGGACGTGGCGGTCGCGTGCCGGATGCTCAAGCAGACCTACGGCGTGTCGCCGGCGCAGTCGATCGCCGTCGAGCTGCGCGTGGCGAGCGCGGCGCAGCGCCAGATCATCGAGACGCACCTGGCGATCATCGAGCGCGCGGCCAAGGTCGAGGCGACGATCGCGCCCGCCGACGGTGGGCCGCCGGCGCCGGCCGATGCCGCCAAGGCGGTCGTCGGCGCCGACGTCGAGATCGTGATGCCGCTCGGCGGCCTGATCGACGTCGCGGCCGAGAGGACGCGGATCGCGCGCGACATCGGCAAGGCCGACAAGGAGATCGGCGCGCTCGAGAAGAAGCTCGGCAATGCCGACTTCCTGGCCAAGGCGCCGGACGACGTCGTCGCCGAGCAGAAGGCGCGGCTCGCCGAGGAGAAGTCGCGGCGCCAGCGGCTCGTCGAGGCGCTCGCCACGCTCGACCAGGCCGGCCCAGGCGGCAGCGCGCGCACCGGCGGAGGTGCCTCGTGATCGCGGGCCTGTCGCGGACCCGGGCCGCGCTGCTCGTGGTCGACATCCAGGATCGCCTGCTGCCGTCGATGCCGGAGGCGTCGCTGGCGGCGGTCATGCGCAACACCAAGATCTTGATCGAGGCAGCCGACCGGCTCGGCCTGCCGATCGTGGTCAGCCAGCAGTACCCGCGCGGCCTGGGGCCGACCCACGAGGCGATCGAGGCCGCGCTGGCTCCGGCCAAGCAGGTGCACCGCTTCGACAAGCTCGAGTTCTCGGCGGCCGCGGCGCCGGCATTTGGCGAGCTGGCGCCCCGGCTCGGCCGCGATCAGTGGATCCTCTGCGGCATGGAGACTCACGTCTGCGTCTATCAGAGCGCGCGCGACCTGGTCGCCCGCGGCTGGGCCGCTCACGTCTGCGCCGACGCCGTGTGCAGCCGCACGCCGCTCAACTGGGAGCTCGGGCTGCGCCTCATGGAGCGCGCGGGCGCGATCATCACCTCGACCGAGGTCTGCGTGTTCGACCTCCTGGGACGCGCCGGCTCCGACGAGTTTCGCGCGCTGTCCAGGGTCATCAAGTAGATGTCGGCGGGAGGGTCGACGGGGGAGATCCTCAAGTCGCTCGCCGTGAACGTCATCATCGCGGTGTCCAAGGGCGTCGCGGCGTTCATCACCGGCTCGGGCGCGATGCTCGCCGAGACGCTGCACTCGTTCGCGGATTGCGGCAACCAGCTGCTGCTGCTCAAGGGCGTGCGCGCGACGCGCAAGCCGCCCGACCGCGAGCATCCGCTCGGCTATGGCCGCAACATGTACTTCTACTCGTTCATCGTGGCGCTGCTGCTGTTCTTCGGCGGCGGCGTGTTCTCGATCTACGAGGGCGTGCACAAGATCGAGCACCCCGAGCCGGTGGGCGACGTGATGATCGCGTTGATCATCCTCTTCGTCTCGATCGCGCTCGAGGGCTGGTCGACGCTGGGCAACATCAAGGTCATGAACCAGCGGCGGGGCAAGACGCCGTTCCTGCGCTACCTGCGCGAGACCAAGGACTCGGACCTGATCGTCGTGTTCGGCGAGAACAGCGCCGCCGTGCTCGGCCTCGTGCTCGCGATGGTCGCGCTCATCCTCGCGTACGAGACCGGCGACGGCCGGTGGGACGCGGTCGGCTCGCTCGCGATCGGCGTGGTCCTCGTCGGGGTCGCGACGTTCCTCGCGCGCGAGGTCAAGAGCTTGCTCGTCGGCGAGGCGGCGGACGCCCAGCTCCTGCAGTCGTTCAACGAGCTGGCCGAGATCGACCCCAACGTCGAGCGCGTGCTCAACGTGCTGACCCTCCAGCAGGGCCCGGGCGAGATCGTGGTCGCCGCCAAGCTCAAGTTCCGCTCGGGAATGGATACCGATGGCCTGGTCGAGGCGATCAACGCATTCGAGCGCGCGCTCAAGCAGCGCATCCCCGAGGTTCGCTGGAGCTTCATCGAGCCCGATAACGTCGAGTGAAATCCCCGGGCTGCGCCGTGGCGCGCGGACGCGCCGCGAATTGTGGCGCCGGCGCACGCCGCGCGATCGATGATCCGGCGCCGGATTTCGTCAACGCGCGGCTGACGATCGCTGATCGAGATGGCGTACGATCGAGCATCGTGTCGAATGCTGCCCTGAAGGTGTCGTCGGAGATCTACGAGCTGGGCGACGTGCCCGAGCTCGGCGTCGTCCCGCCGAAGATGCTCGCGCAGGTGATCCGCGCCGAGCGCTTCGGCGAGCCGCGCGATGCGTTCAAGCTCGAGGCGGTGCCTGTTCCCGAGCTAGGGCCGCGCGACGTGCTGGTCTACGTCATGGCCGCGGGCGTCAACTACAACAACGTCTGGGCGGCGATGGGCATCCCGATCGACGTCATCAAGGCGCGCCAGAAGCGCGGCGAGCAGGAGGACTTCCACGTCGGCGGCTCCGACGCCTCGGGCGTGGTGTGGGCGGTCGGCTCGGCGGTGACCAGCGTCGCCGTCGGCGATGAGGTCGTCGTGCACTGCGGGATGTGGGACCCCGAGGACCCGTGGGTCGTGGCCGGCAAGGATCCGATGTTCGCGCCGACGCAGAAGATCTGGGGCTACGAGTCCAACTGGGGCAGCTTCGCGCAGTACACCAAGGTCCAGGACCATCAGTGCCTGCCCAAGCCGCCGCACCTGACGTGGGAGGAAGCCGCGGCGTACATGCTCGTCGCGGCCACGGCCTATCGCATGCTGCACGGCTGGGCGCCCAACGTCGCAGGCCCGGGTGACCCGATCCTGGTCTGGGGCGGCGCAGGCGGGCTGGGCTCGATGGCGATCCAGATCGCGCGCGCGGCCGGTGCGCTGCCGGTCGCCGTGGTCTCGGGCGACTCCAAGAACGATTTCTGCAAGAGCCTCGGCGCGGTCGGCGTCATCGATCGCCGCAAGTTCGAGCACTGGGGCAAGCTCCCTCGCTGGTCCGACGACATCGAGTACAACCTCTGGCTCAAGGGCGCCCGCGGCTTCGGCAGCGCGCTCTGGGACGCGCTCGGGCAGAAGAAGAACCCCACGATCGTCTTCGAGCATCCGGGCGAGACCACGCTGCCGACCTCGTGCTTCGTGTGCGAGACCGGCGGCATGGTGGTGATCTGCGCCGGCACCACCGGCTACAACGCCACGCTCGACCTGCGCTACCACTGGATGCGGCAGAAGCGACTCCAGGGCTCGCACTTCGCGAACGACGCGCAGGCCAAGGGCGCCAACGACCTGGTCATCGCGCGCAAGATGGACCCGTGCCTGTCGCGCGTGTTCCCGTTCGCCGAGACGGCCGAGTGCCATCAGCTGATGCGCGACAACCTGCACCCTTC
>DATIPJ010000412.1:0-2834 GCA_035472155.1 Kofleriaceae bacterium | reverse complement strand
ATAGCGTTGCATTCCTGGTCGAGGTTCCTCCGCCGCTGTTGCCCCCAGGCATGATCGACCATCTGTTCAAGCTCCGCATTTCGCGCATGGTGCCGGTGCTCGCCCACCCCGAGCGCTATCAGCCGCTCTGGGACGACGACGACCTCGCGCGCTCGCTGCGCCGCGTCTGCGCGTTCGTCGTCGACCTCGGGGCCGTCGCCGGCTTCCACGGCCGCCGCGAGACGCGCGCCGCGCGCCACCTGCTCGAGACCGGTCTGGCGTGCGGCGTGGCGACCGACCTGCACCAGCTCGGCGATCTGCAGCAGGCTGCGGCAGGCATGTCCTGGATCGACAAGAAGCTGGGGCACGCGGCGCTCGTGAGGCTATTCGATCACGCGCCGCGCGCGATTCTCGCAGGCGACTTCCCGTAGTGACATGCGCCTCGCGATCAACCTGATTCTGTCGCTCGGCATGCTCGCGCTGTGCACGTGGCTGGTGTGGCCCGACGCCACCGAGCGCATGCAGCTCCACGCCGTGATCGGCGACATGCGGTGGGCCGACCTCTGGCCGTACCTCGCGGCGTATCTCGGCCTGCAGATCGTCGTGCACGCGTGCCGCGCGCTGCGCTGGAACCACCTGCTCGCGCCGCTCGGCGTCCGGGTATCGACCGGGCCGCTGCTCGCGATCTCGTCGGTGGGCTTCATGGCGATCCTCGCATTGCCGGCGCGGCTGGGCGAGTTCGTGCGCCCGGGCCTGCTGCGCAACGGGCGCTACACCACGACCTCCGCCGCGCTCGGCACCGTCGCGGTCGAGCGCATCGTCGACGGTCTCATCATCTCGCTGCTCGTGTTCTGCGCGTTCTTCGCGCTGCACGGCCCGGGCTCGCCGTCGTGGATGATGCCCACGGCGTACGCCGCGCTCGCGGTGTTCAGCGTCGCGCTCGTGTTCCTCGTATTCGCGATGTGGCGGCCCGCGCCGACGGTGCGGCTGGGCCTCGCGCTCACGCTCCTGCCGCGCCTCGCGCCGCGCATCGCCGGCGTGATCGAGCACAAGCTGCTCGACATGATCCGCGGCTTCGCGGCGCTCAAGGACGTCCGCAACCTCGCCCTGTTCCTGGTGTGGAGCATCGTCTACTGGGGTGCCAACGGCCTGGGCGTCTGGGTCCTCGCGCACGCGTTCCATCTCGAGCTCTCGCTGGTCGGCGCCTACGCCACGATGGGCCTTCTGGGCGTGGGCATCTCGCTGCCCAACTCGCCCGGCCTCGTCGGCCAGTTCCAGTGGTTCACGCTCCTGGGCCTGTCGCTCTACCTCGGCTTCGATCTCGGCGACCCCGCGACCAAGCACACCCAGCTCTACGCCCTCGCGCTCGCGTTCGCGATCGTCCAGCACCTGCTGCAGGTCTCCTGGTACGTCGCCATGGGTGCCCTCGGCCTGGCGAGCCCCTGGGTCTCGTTCCACGACCTGTGGAGCGCGCGCAAGGTCGTCGTCGAGGACGAGCCGGCGCCGCTGGCCGACGACAAGAAACTGGCCCTCTAGCGCCGTTTTCCCGACGATCCGGCCATGCGCATCTGGCCATGGCTACGCGTAACGCTTGCGCTGACGCTCGCGGCTGGCGCGGCGGCGCCTGCGTGGGCGCGCTCGGAGAAGACCCTCGCCTACCAGCGCGCCGAGGTGTGGTCCGCCGCGGTGCGCTTCCTCGTCGTCGACGAGCACGTCAAGGTGACCGAGAAGGACGCCGAGGCGGGCTACGTGCTGTTCGAGCTGCGCGACGACGGCAAGCTGTTCCGCGGCTCGCTCGAGGTGATGACCCTCGTGCGCGACGGCCGCAGCGTCGTGCGCTTCGTGCTCCAGATCGCCGACCGCCCGAGCTGGCTCGAGATCGCGATGCTGACGCGCCTCGAGACCAAGCTGCGCGCCGAGCTCGGCTCGCCGTCACCGGCACCCTCGCCGCCCGCCAAGCCCGAGCCGCCGGCCAAGGACGAGCCCAAGCCCGACGCGCCCAAGCTCGACGCGCCCAGGACGGACGCTCCGACCCCGGCGCCCTGAGCCCGGTCCGCGGCGGTTTCTTGCTACGCTGCGCCGCGATGTCAGTCATCGATCTGCGAAGCGACACCGTCACCAAACCGACCGCAGGGATGCGCAAGGCGATGGCCGAGGCCGAGGTCGGCGACGACGTCTTCAACGAGGATCCCAGCGTCCACGCGCTGCAGGATCGCATCGCGCAGCTGTTTGGCACCGAGGCCGCGCTGTTCTTGCCGACGGGAACCATGGCCAACCAGGTCGCGCTGCGCGCGCATAGCCAGCCGGGCAACGAGATCATCGTCGGCAAGGATGCCCACTGCTGGCGCAGCGAGTCGGGCGCGCTCGCCGCGCTCGCCGGGCTGCAGACGTCGATCATGCCCGACTTCAGCTTCACCGCCGACGAGGTGCGCGCCGCGGTCAAGGCCGGCGACGATCCGTACCTCGCGCTGACCCGCGTGGTCGCGATCGAGAACACCCACAACCGCAGCGGCGGCATGTGCTGGGACCGCGCCCAGCTCGCCGGCGTGATCGCCGCCGCCCACGAGCTCGGCCTCGCGATGCACCTCGACGGCGCGCGGATCTGGAACGCCGCCGCCGCCCAGGGCGTCTCGGAGCGCGAGCTCGTCCAGGGCTTCGATTCGATCAGCGTCTGCCTGTCCAAGGGCCTCGGCGCGCCGGTCGGCTCGCTGATCGGCGGCCGCCGCGACTTCATCCGGCGCTGCCTCAAGCTGCGCAAGATGTACGGCGGCGGCATGCGCCAGGCCGGCGTCCTCGCCGCCGCCGGCCTCTACGCCCTCGATCATCACCGCGACCGCCTGCGCGACGACCACGCC
>DATIPJ010000411.1:0-8757 GCA_035472155.1 Kofleriaceae bacterium | reverse complement strand
TCCGCATCTCCGACGAGCTTCTCGGCGTCATCCTGCTCCCCGCGGCGGGCCGCCGCGTGCGCGGCGCGGCGCTCGATTTCGTCGTTCGCGCGGCCGAGCGACTCGCCGAGGCGCTGCTCCACGCCCGCCTCGCCCGCCGCGCCGCCGAGCGCGCCGCCCTCGCCCGCGAGGTCGAGCTCGCCGCTGCCGTGCAGGCCGCGCTGCTCCCCGGCACGGGCCCGCACATCCACGGCGGCCTCACCGTCGTCGGCTCCTGGCAGCCCGCGACCCGCTGCGCGGGGGACTTCTGGACCGTCGCCCCACTCGGCCCGCTCGGGTCGGTGCTGATCGCGATCGGCGACGTCACCGGCCACGGCGTCGCCTCCGCGATGGTCGCCGCCGCGGCGATCGGCGCGTGCGATGTCTGCGTGCGGCGCGCCGGCGCCGGCCTCGATCTCGGCGAGCTGATCGCCGCGCTCGATGCCGCCGTGCGCCGCGTCGGCGGCGGTGACCTCGCGATGACCTGCTTCGCCACGATCCTCGACCCCGCGCGCCGCGAGGTCCGCTTCGTCTCGTGCGGACATCCGGCACCCTACTTGTGCCGGCTCATCGAAAAACCGCTCGAAACCGCGAACGAGCGATCGCTGGGCGCGCGCGTCGAGCTCCAGGCGCTGGTCGGCCGCGGCAATCCGCTCGGCACGGGCCTGCCCGCCAACGCGCGCCTCCAGCGCCGCCTGCTGGAGGCCGGCGATCTCGTCGTCTGGTATACCGACGGTGTGGTCGAGGCGCAGGACCCCGCCGGCGCGGCCTACGGTGACCGAAGGCTGCAGCACTTGCTCAAGAGCCTCGACCGCCCGCGCCTGACCCCGCTCGCCGTGCACGACCTCGTCCACCGCGGCGTCTCCGCCCACCGCGCCGGCCGCCCGCCCGACGATGACGAGACGCTGGTCGTCGCGCAGCTCCGCTCCATCCCCGCCGCTCGCGAGGCCGCTCCGTGAAGCTGCGCGCACTCAGCTACAACATCCACAAGTGCATCGGTGGCGTCGACCGCCGCTACGATCCGACCCGCATCGTCGAGGTCATCCGCAAGCTCGACGTCGACGTCGCCATGCTCCAGGAAGTCGATGGCGGCGCCCTGCGCTCCAACCGCGACCACCAGGTCGAGCTCCTCGCCGAGCAGCTCGGCCTCCGCTACCACACCTGGTATCCCAACGTCGACGTGCGCGGCGGCGGCCAGTACGGCAACGCCATCCTCTCGCGCTATCCGATCATCGAGAGCACCAACATCGATCTCTCGATCCGCTTCAAGAAACGCCGCAGCGCCCTCCACGCCGTCCTCCGCATCCGCCACGACGACGTCGACCGCACCGTGCACCTCTACAACATGCACCTGGGCCTCGCGCGCTACGAGCGCCGCATCCAGCTCCGGCGCTTCCTCGACAGCCACCCGTTCCAGAACCTCCACAACGACACCCCCATCGTCGTCGGCGGCGACTTCAACGACGTCTACGGCCGCCTGGGCTCCCTGCTCGCCCCGGCCGGCTTCCGCGGCATCGAGCGCCGCCCGCTGACGTTTCCCGCCTGGGGCCCGATGCGCGCCCTCGACGCCATCTTCGTCCGCGGCGACATGGACTTCATGCGCCTCTCGCGCTGCGACAGCGAGCTCGCCCGCCGCGCCAGCGACCACCGCCCTCTCATCGCCGAGGTCCGCCTCCGCCCCCACGACCACCATCACCTCGACGACACCCGCAAGCCGCCCGCACCTCGCCCCTAGCGCGATGCGCGCCGCCTCGCGCGCCTGCCTCAGTGCGCGGCCTTGGCCCTGGAGGGCGCCTTGGGCTTGCCGGCCGGCGCGGCATCCGTCCAGGGCCTGAGCTGCGCGGCCACCTGCTTGCGATCGCCGACCACCACGATCGCCATCTTCTTCGGGTCGAGATACGTCGTCGCGATGCGCTGCACATCGGCCGGCGTGACCGCCCACACGCGCTGCGCGAAGTCGCGCAGGTACTCGTCGCCGAGCTGATTCTTCTCGAGGAAGTTGAGCTGGCGAATGATCCCGAGCCGGGTCGAGTTGCGCAGCACGAACACGCCGGCCAGGTACGACTGGATGCTGCGCAGCTCTTCGGCCGCGGGCGCCTCGCTGCGCAGCCGCGATACCTCCTTGAAGATCTCGGTCAGCGATGCGCCGGTGACATTGGTCGTCACATCGGCCTGCTCGCGCCAGTTCGCATTGGCCTCCAGCGTCTGCACGAACGAACTGGGCGAGTACGTGTAGCCCTTCTGCTCGCGGATGTTGGCCGTGATGCGCGAGCCGAACGAGCCGCCGAGCAGCGCGTCGGTCACCAGCAGTGGCACGTAGTCATCGCTCTTCGGCGTGGTCACCGCGAGCCCCACGATCAGCGTCGACTGCACGGCGCCCGGCCGGTCCACGACGCGGACCCCGGCAGGCGCAGGCGGCGCAACCCGGACCGGCTGAGGCTCGGGGCCGCGCGCCCAGTCCGCCAGCGCCTCGCGCGCCGCCTTGCCGACCGCACCGGCGTCGAACTTGCCGGCCACATAAAGGTGCGCGCGCGCCGCGCCCACGTGCGCGGCGTAGAACGCGCGGACCTGCTCGAGCGTGAACCCCTTGAGCATCGCGTCCGTCGGCATCGTGCGACCGTAGGGATGGTCCGGATACAGCGCCCCGGCGAACTGCTCGCGCGCGAGCTGGCCGGGCTGGGTGCGCGCGATCGCAAGCGTGCGCAGAAGATCCGTCTTGACCCGCGCGACGTCCTCGGCGGGAAACGCCGGGTTGCGTGCGACATCGGCGACCAGCGCCACGGCCTGCGGAGCGAACTCCGACAGCACCTCGATCGCAATCGTCGTCTGGTCAGCCTCGGTCTGGACGCTGAGGTCGCCGCCCATCGCCGCAGCCGCTTCGGCCAGCTTCGCGGCCGGGTGGCTCTGCGTGCCTTCGGCCAGCGAACGGCCCATCAGGTCCGACAGCCAGGTCTCCTTCGCGGTCTCGTCGGCCTCGCCGCCGCGCAGCACGAGCATCACCGCCGTCTTGGGCACCGCGCCATAGGCCACGGTGGTGATCCGCGCACCGTTATCGAGCGCGACGTCCTGGTGCTGCGGCAGCGCGAACGACCGGGGTGCGGCGGCCGGTGGCGGCGCCTCCTTGTCGCCGAGGGCGGGTGCAGCAATCAGCATCGCGGCGAGCGCGAGCCATCGGTTGCGCGCGGTCCAGCGCGCGAGGCTGATCCGGTGCATGGTGAATCGGCTCATGGCTGCTTGCCTGCCTTGAGGGTGAGGATGGTGCGATTGGTCGAACGCAGATACTCGTCCGCCGTCTTCTGGATCAGGTCCGGTGTGACCTTCATCAGCTCACCCTCGAGCTGATTGATCTTCCCTGGATCGTTGTCGAAGAGTGCAAAGCTCGCCAGCAGGTCGGCGCGGCCGAATCCGAACGCACTCTCGATCTGCGCGTACAGCTGCGCGCGCGCCTTCACCCGCGCACGCGCCAGCACCTCGGCGCTCACCGGTTGCTTGCGCAGCGGCTCGATCGCCTCGTCGATCGCCGCGACGATCTGGTCGGCCGTCTTGTCCTTGTCGTGCGTCAGATTGAAGATCCACAGCATCGGCCCTGCGTAATCGAATGCATTGCCGAGCAGGTTGATCCCACCATTCACCGCGCCCGCGAGCTTCTTGCTCTGGACCAAGGTCTGGAACAGCGCACTATCGCGGCCATCGAGCAAGATTTCATTCAGCATCACGAACGCGAAGAATGCCGGCGTCAGCCGCTCCGGCACGTGATACGCGACCGCGAGCGCCGGCCGGTCCGCGAGCGGATCCACCTTCTCGGCCCGTTTCTCCTCGGTCTGCCGCGGCTCGGTGAGATCCGGCTTGGGCGTCGCCGCCGCACGCGGGATATCCGCGAAGTACTTCTTCACCCACCCCTCCGCCTGTGCATAGTCGAAGTCCCCCGCGACCACGAGCGCGGCATTGTTGGGCGTATAGTACTGCTGAAAGAATTTCTGGACGTCCCCGAGCGTGGCGTGATCGAGGTCCGTCAGGTCGCCATAAAAATTGTGCGCGTTGTGCCAGTTCTTGTTCGCGTACTGCGGCATATCCAGCCACGGGAATCCGCCGTACGGCTGATTCAGCACATTGACCCGGACCTCGCTCTTCACCACGCCCTGCTGATTGGTCAGATTGTCCTGCGTGACGGCGAGCCCGCGCATCCGGTCCGCCTCGCCCCACAGCATCGTCTCCAGCGTATTCGCGGGCACGATCTCGAAGTAGTTGGTGAAATCGAACCGCGTCGACCCATTCAGGATCCCGCCGTTCGCCTGCACCATCTTGATGAACTCCATCTTCCCGAGGTTCTTCGAGCCCTGAAACATCATGTGCTCGAACAGGTGCGCGAACCCGGTCCGGTCGCGCGGCTCGACCCGAAACCCGATGTTGTAATACACCGCCACCGTCACCACCGGCGCAGTCGTATCGCGCGACAGCACGACCCGCAGCCCATTCTCGAGCGTCATCGCTCGGATCGGAATCACCATCGACTCGACCCCGGCACCCGCCGCACGCGCCGGCGCGGCGGGAGTCGCCGCTGCGCCATCGGTCGGCGCCGCAGGCGTCGTCGGTACAGCGGGCTGCGGCGGCGACCCGCACGCCCCCCACGCAAATGTCGCCAGCACGCACAGCCGGCGCGCAGCGCTCGGACACAAAGCCATAGGCAGCATGTTGTGGCCACTTTCCGAATCTTCCCCCACCTCCGCAAGCACCGATCGCCACGATGCTGCGAATCCGCCCGCGACAGGTGCGACGCCGGGCCGAGCCATGTACGTATCGGCGCGCGTTCGACGCCACTGTTCTCGAGCCACGCGACGCAGCCGGGTAGATTCGCCACAATGCGTGTCGCGTTCTCGGGCAGCCATCGCGTGGGCAAGACGACGCTGGTGGAGCGCGTCGCCGAGCGGCTGCCGGGCTACGCGACGGTGGACGAGCCGTACTACCTGCTGGAGGAGGACGGATATGAGGCGGCCGAGGTCCCGACGATCGAGGACTTCGAGGCGCAGCTGGTGCGCTCGCTCGCCGCGGTCGAGGATGCCGGTGACGATGTGCTGTTCGACCGCTGCCCGGTCGACGTGCTGGGATACTTGCTCGAGCACGAGGACGCGCACGCGTTCGACGCCGAGGAATGGCTCGAGCGGATCCGGGACGCAGCGGAGACGCTCGATCTGATCGTGTTCGTCCCGATCGAGGAGGTGGATCGGATCGCGCTCGCGCCGCACCACGACGCCGAGCTGCGGCGCGCGGTGAATGACCGGCTGCGCGAGCTGCTGGTCGATCAAACACTCGGAGTCGAGGTCGAGATCTTGCGTGTCACCGGCGACGTGCGAGCGCGCGTCGATCAGGTCCTCGCGCGGCTGGTGCCCTAGAGCCCTCGTGCGGGCCAAGCGCTCGACTAGAGCTCCGTGAACAGGACGTTCGCAGTGAGCTGGTAGACGCGGCCCGGGTGGTCGATCGCCAGGTCAGCGTCGAGGCTGGTCCCGGCATCGAGAGAGATCGCGACCGGGACGTCGTGGACGTGCGTGCGGATGCCCGTACCGAGCAGCAGCGCAGGAGCACCGTGCGCGAGCGCCCAGGTGGTCGTGATGGTCTTGGGACCGGGGGCGCGACGCTCGGCGGCGAAGCCGACGCCGCCCTGGATCCAGGCGCGATCGAGGCTCAGCCGCGCACCGCCGCCTGCGATCATCTGGGAGGCGAGCAGCCCGTCGTCGGGCCGCGCGGCGCCCTGGAAGAGGCCGACGAGCGCGACCGGCCCGTTGCGGAGGCGCTGCGCGGTGACGTCGACGACGACCAGGCCCGTGCGCGTCGAGGTGGCGCCTGCGCACTGCGGTGTATACGGAGAACAGCCAATCTCGCGCATGGCGGTGTTGATCTGCCGGATCTCGACGCCGTGGGTCTCCTCGCCCGCGGCCACGCCCGCCATCGCCGCGACGACGCTGATCGCAAAGGCTATTGAGCGCATGCTGGAGAGAGGAGCACGTCGCGTGCCATGCGCTCCGTCGAGGCGCTCGCGCACATGTGCCGAACGCGCCGCTCGCGCCGAGGGTCACGGCCAGCGGAACAGCGCGGGCGAGCCCTCGCTGGCGAGGGCAAGCCAGGCGTGCAGTACGCGTTTCTCTCCGAGGCGGGTCACGATGAAGTTGCGTGCATGGAGGGACAGCTCGCGCCCGGCGAGCAGCGCCTGGTCCTCGGCGACGGTGGTCGAGAACCGCGCGAGGGCCGCGCGCGCGGCCTCGGCCAGCGCAGCGCGGGCGGAGGCCTCGTTGCCGCGCTGGCCGCGCAGCTGGAAGAGCAGCATCCGGGCGGTCGGCTCGTCGGTACTCCGCGTGATGCGGGCGTGCGCGGGAAAGCCCAGGAGAGCCTCGTCGTCGTCGTTGTGGTCGATGCAGAACCCGTAGTGCAGCAGCAGGTACAGGTTGGACCTGCGCCCGTAGTCGACGCAGACCTCCTCCCCCGGCGGATACGCACGCTCCGAGATCACGCGGAATGCCTGGCCTTCTGCATCGTAGTCCAGGCGCGTGTTCGAGCCACGCGCGTGGTTGAACATGTCGATGAACGGCGCAAGCACCGCGGTGTGCTGGCCGTCGATGGTGACGCCGAAGCTCCTCGACAGCACGCACATCGCCGCCCACACAAGGGCATCGAGCCCGATCTCGAGCCCGGGGGCCACGGCCATGAGCTTTCGGTGATCGGCTTCCAGGCTGGCGCGGAGGCGATCGAGCATGGCGCCGGTCAGCGATCCGTCGAGCAGCGCGCGCTCCTGCGGTGACGCGAAGACCGGGAAGCTCCGGAAGCTCCGGACGCTGCCCGGCAATGCGTCGAGGTATGGCTGGAACATCGATCGCGGATCGCGCCGCTCGACGAGCAGCCACACTGCGAGCATGAAGTGCTTGCTCGACAGCTCGAGCTCCGCAGGAACCAGCTCGCGCTCCACCAGCTGTGCGCGCGCGGTCTCGACGGTGATCAGCAGGCTGCGTGGGACGCGCACGACCTCGCTGCTCGCGGCGATCGGCGCGGTGGCGACCACGCCGCGCGTCTGGTCACCGATCTGGCCGAGCTCTCGGATCTCGACATTGGCATGGTGACCGCCGGCCTCGACGAGCCAGGACGACAACCGCCGCAGATAGTCGGTCACCCCGTCGGTCCGCCGGCGCGCTAGGCGCGGATCGGCTTGTACTTGATGCGGTGGGGCTGGTCGGCGTCGGCGCCGAGGCGACGCTTGCGGTCGGCCTCGTAGTCGGCGAAGTTGCCCTCGAACCACTCGACGTGCGAATCGCCCTCGAACGCGAGGATGTGGGTGGCGATGCGGTCGAGGAACCAGCGGTCGTGGCTGATGACGACCGCGCAGCCCGGGAACTTCTCGAGGCCATCCTCGAGCGCGCGCAGCGTGTCGACGTCGAGGTCGTTGGACGGCTCGTCGAGCAGGAGCACGTTGCCCGCGCGCTTGATCATCTTGGCCAGGTGGACGCGGTTGCGCTCGCCGCCCGAGAGGATGCCGACCCTCTTCTGCTGATCCTGGCCCTTGAAGTTGAAGCTCGAGACGTACGCGCGCGCGTTGATCTGGCGCTCTCCGAGGGTGAGGGTCTCGGCGCCCTCGCTGATCTCGTCGAAGATCGTGCTGTCGTCGGCCAGCGCGTCGCGGCTCTGGTCGACGTAGCCAAGCTGCACGGTCTCGCCGATCTTGATCTTGCCCTTGTCGGGCTGCTCCTGGCCCATGATCATGCGGAACAGCGTGGTCTTGCCCGCGCCGTTGGGGCCGATGACACCGACGATGCCGCCGCGCGGGAGCTTGAATGAGAGGTTGTCGATCAGCAGGCGATCGCCGAACGCCTTGGAGACGCCCTCGAACACGACGACCTCGCCGCCCAGGCGCGGACCGGGGGCAATCACGATCTCGAGCGCCGGGTCGCGCGCCTCGCGCTGGGCCTCGGCGACCATCTCGTCGTAGCGCGCGAGGCGCGCCTTGGACTTGGCCTGGCGCGCCTTGACCGAGGACCGCACCCACTCGAGCTCGCGGGCGAGCATGCGCTCCCGCGCGCCCGCCTGCTTCTCCTCGTCGCGCAGCCGCTTGGCCTTGAGCTCGAGCCAGCCCGAGTAGTTGCCCTCGAACGGGTGGCCCTCGCCGCGATCGAGCTCGAGGATCCACTTGGCGACGTTGTCGAGGAAGTAGCGGTCGTGGGTGATGGCGACGACCGTGCCCTTGAACTCCTCGAGGGTGCGCTCGAGCCACGCGACGCTCTCGGCGTCGAGGTGGTTGGTCGGCTCGTCGAGCAGCAGCATGTCGGGCTTGCTGAGCAGCAGGCGGCACAGCGCGACCCGGCGGCGCTCGCCGCCCGAGATCTTGGTGACATCGGCGTCGCCCGGCGGGCACCGCAGCGCGTCCATCGCCATATCGACGGTGTGATCGAGCTCCCACGCGTTGGCGGCCTCGATCTGATCCTGGAGGCGGCCCTGCTCCTCGAGCAGCTTCTCCATCTTCTCCGGCGACATGTCCTCGCCGAGCTTCATCGAGATGTCCTCGAAGCGCTGGAGCAGCGCGCGGGTCTCCGCGACGCCCTCGTCGACGTTGCCCTTGACGTCCTTGGTCTCGTCGAGGTGCGGCTCCTGCGGCAGGTAACCGATTTTCAAGCCCGGTGCCGGCCACGCCTCGCCGAGGAAGTCCTTGTCTTCGCCCGCCATGATCTTGAGGAGCGTGCTCTTGCCGGCGCCGTTGTTGCC
>DATIPJ010000410.1:0-2674 GCA_035472155.1 Kofleriaceae bacterium | reverse complement strand
TGAGCCGCATGCGCATCGTCGCGATCACCGCGCGCACGCATCGCTGGTCGATCGCCGGCGAAGGGGCCGCCCGCGGGCGCAGCGAGCGCGCCTGCGTCCTCCTCGAGGTCCGCACCGACCGCGGGATGATCGGCCTGGGCGAGGCGGCGCCGCTCCCCGGCATGTCGATCGACACGCTCGATGACGCCGAGCGCGCCCTCGCCACCTTCGCGCGCCACGCGCCATTCGAGGTGAACGGGACTGATCCGCACCTGCTGTTCGAGATCTCCGATCGCGATGCGGCGCATGCATTCGCAACATTGCCGCCTGCGGCGCGCTTTGCGATCGAGACTGCGCTGCTCGATGCACTCGGTCGCGAGCATCGATCTTCGATCGCAACACTCCTCGAGCCGCTCGTCGCGAACGTGCAATCGCGGATCGGGCGCGCCCACGTGGGCGCCGATCCATCCGCGTCCGCGAACCCGTTCCCCCACGTGGGGGCCAGCCATCGCGTGGTTCCGTTCGCCGTGGTGGTCGACAACCCGCAGGAGGCGCGGACCGTGTTCGCCGCCGAGATCCGTTGCCTGAAGATCAAGGTCGTCGCCACCGACGAGCCAGGTCGCGTGGCCGCGATCGCGGCCGCAGCACCCGGAGCACGCCTGCGGATCGACGCAAATCGGACGTGGCCGCACGGCGAGGTCATCGACCGCCTCGCGGCGCTGGCGCGCTTTCCGATCGATTACGTCGAGGAGCCGTGCCGCGGGGCCAACTGGCTCCTCACGCAGCTGCTGCCCTGCAAGCTCGCCCTCGACGAGAGCTTGCTCGAGATGACCTCCGAGGAGATCGAGGCGGCGCTGCACAGCCCGATGCTCGCGGCGCTGGTCCTCAAGCCGACGTTGCTGGGCGGCTTCTCCGTCGTGCTAGCGCTCGCCGCACGCGCGCGCCGCGCTGGCGTCGCTGCGATCGTCTCGCACACCCTCGAAGGCCCGATCGGCACGGCCGCCTGTGCGGAGCTAGCGCTCGCGCTCGGCGGGGAGCATCCGGTCGGCCTCGCGCCACACGCCGCCCTCGCGGGCTGGTCCGTCGACGTTCCACAGCTCGAGGCCGGTCGCGTCCGCGCATCCGGGGCGCCGGGCCTCGGGTTCGCGGAGCTCGCGCTCGCCGGGGTCGTGCACGCGTGACGCGGCCCGCATCCGCGCGTGCGTCCGGCGCGATTCGCGCAGCCGGTCCCGTACATCGAGCGCGTCGGGCTCCGTGTTACGGTGCGCCGAACCACCGCTCGCCGCGCGCGATCGGCCACACGGAGTCGCTTCGTGCCTCTTGATCCAACGACCCTCGCTGCGCTGAGAGACGTCTCCACGGCCACCGTCACCACCGTGCTGCTCAAGAAGGGCCTGCGCAACGTCTGGATGCGCGGTCCGCGCCCGCTGCGCCCCGATCCGCCGCGCCTGATCGGCCCGGCGTTCACGCTGCGCTTTGTCCCGATGCGCGAGGACCTGGCGACCCCGGAGTCGTGGGCGTCGCCGACGTCGACCCGCGCGGCGATCGAGGCGATGCCCGCCGGCTGCATCGCCGTCGTCGATGCGATGGGCGTGACCGACGCCGGCATCTTCGGCGACATCCTGTGCGCGCGCATGAGGAAGCGCGAGGTCGCCGCCCTGGTCACCGATGGCGTGATCCGCGACTGCGCCGGCATCCTCGAGACCGAGCTGCCGGTGTGGTGCGACGGCATCGCTGCCCCGCCCTCGGTGGCAGGGCTGACATTCATCGGCTGGCAGCAGCCGATCGCATGCGGCGGCGTCGCCGTGTTCCCCGACGACATCATCATGGTCGATCGCGACGGCGCGGTCGTCATCCCTGCAGCGCTGCTCGATCACGTCATCGCCACGGCGCCCGAGCAGGAGCAGTTCGAGACGTGGATCATGAACGAGGTCAACAGCGGCCGCGCGCTGCCGGGCCTCTATCCTGCCAACGAAGAGACCAAGGCGCGCTACGCCGCCTCGCGGAAGAAGCCGTAGACGCGAGCCGCTCTGATGACAGAGCTGTCCATCGTCGAGGCCGCGACCGAAGCGCCGGATCGCGTCGCGATCGAGACCGAGACCGGATCTCTGACGTTCGCGCAATGCGCCGCACGGGCGACGAGCGCGACCACCGCGAGCGGCGCCATGGCAATCGTCGCGACACCTTCGATCGAGACCGTGCTCGCGGTCCATGCCGCCCTCGCTGCGCGGCGGCCGATCGCGCTCTTGCATCATCGGCTGACTCCCGGCGAAACGGAACGGCAGCGCGGGCTCGTGGAGAGCGCTGAGCTTCCCGCGGATGCAGCCGTCATCTTGTTCACGTCGGGTTCGACCGGCGCCGCGCGTGGGGTGGTGCTGTCGCACGGCGCGCTCGCAGCGGCGGCGGCTGCGAGCGCGCAGCACCTCGGCTGGCGCGACGACGATCGCTGGCTGCTCGCGCTGTCGCTCGCGCACGCGGGCGGACTGTCGATCGTGATCCGCTGCCTCGCGGGGCGGCGGCCGAGCGTGCTGTGCGATGCGGACTTCGACCGCGCGCGGGTCGCGGGGCTGCTCGAGAGCTGCACGCTGGCGTCGCTGGTGCCGGCGCAGCTCGCCGCGCTGCTCGACGACCCGGCGTGGCGGCCGCCGCATCGGCTGCGCGCGGTGCTGCTCGGTGCCAGCGCCATCGCGTCGGC